>JAEWAG010000318.1 GCA_023391775.1 Pseudomonadota bacterium
GGTCTGGGGCGCGCCCGGCTCGGGCGTGGAGCGGGTGGTGGATACGCTGGCCGCCGCCGGCGGGCCGGTGCTGGCCGACCGCTACGGCCGCAACCCGCCGCAGGATCCGCTGCAGAGCCTGGCCACCGGCCTGGCACTGGTCGACGGCCGGCTGTCGCCGGATGCGCTGGTGGCGCAATGGCGCCAGCAGCTGCCGGCCCGTGGCATCGACAACGGCAACGTGGTGGACTGGCTGCTGCACTGGGACAACGCCCTGTTGCTGGCCCTGCGCCCGCACCTGCCTTCCGGCCGGCTGCTGGCGGTGCTGCGCGACCCGCGCGACATGCTGCTGGACTGGATGTCCTACGGCGCGGCGCTGCCGCTGAAGCTGGCCTCCGCCGACGCGGCCGCGCAGTGGCTGGCCCAGGTGCTGGAGCAGCTGGTGGTGCTGCAGGAGCAGGACCTGTACCCGCTCACCGTGCTGCGCCTGGACGAGGTGATCAATAACCCCGAGGCGCTGGCCGGCGTGGTCGGCCAGGCCCTGGGCGTGGCCCTGCCGCCGCCCCGTGCCACCCCGCGGCGGATACCGGCCGGGCGCTGGCGCGCCTACGCGGATGCGCTCTCCGGTCCATTCGCGGCGCTGACGCCGGTGGCGGTGCGCCTCGGCTACGCTGAGGCCTGATCCGGACACGAAGGAGCGAGCATGCGCATCTGGAGCGACAGTTTCCCCGCCGGCGGCCCGATCCCGGCCACGTTCGCGCTGGGCGCCGCCGACGGCTTCGGCGGCAACCGCAATCCGCACCTGGCCTGGGAGAACGTGCCCACCAGCGCGCGCTCGCTGGTCCTGCTGTGCATTGATCCGGACGCGCCCACGGTGCCGTCGACCGTGGGCCGCAAGGACATGCAGATCCCGGTGGAGCAGCCGCGTGGCGACTTCGTGCACTGGGCGATGGTGGACATCGACCCGGCCGTGCACGGGCTGGCCGAGGGCAGCTGCAGCGACGGCCCCGAGCCACGCGGCAAGTCCCGCCCTGCGGGGCCGGACGGCGCGCGCCAGGGGTTGAACGACTACACCGGCTGGTTTGCCGGCGATGCGGACATGGCCGGCGACTACCGCGGCTACGACGGCCCGTACCCGCCGTTCAACGACGCCCGGGTGCACCGCTACTTCTTCCGCCTGTTCGCGCTGGACGTGGAACGACTGGACCTGCCGGAGCGCTTCACCGCCGCCGATGCGCTGCGCGCGATGCAGGGCCATGTGCTGGCCGAGGCCGCGGTCTACGGCACCTACAGCCTCAATCCGGGGCTGGCCTGAGGCCAGGCCCCGGGCGCGGCCTGCGCGCCCGGAGTCTTGCCGCCGCTCAGGCGCCGGTGGGCATGAAGGCCAGCAGGCCGATGCCCAGCAGGATCCGGTAGATCGCAAAGCCGGTGAAGCGGTGCGCCTTGATGTAACCCATCAGCCAGCGCACCACCGCGAAGCCGGTGATCGCCGCGGCCACGAAGGCCACCGCCACGCCTGCCCAGTCCTCGTCCCCGAGCCCGCCGTCCATCGCCAGTTCCAGGAAGGCGTAGGCGCTGGCGGCGAACATGGTCGGGATGCCGACCAGGAACACGAATTCGGCCGCCGAGGCGCGGCGGCTGGTGCCGGCCAGCATCGCCATGAAGATGGCTGCGGCCGAACGCGAGGTGCCGGGGAAGATGCCCGCCACCACCTGGGCCAGGCCCACCAGGATGGCGACCTTCCAGGTCACGCTGGCCACGTCGCCGCGCTTTTCCGCGTAGTGCTCGGCCACCAGCATCCACACGCCGCCGACCACCAGCGCCCAGGCGATCGGGGTCACGGTCTCCGGCAGCTCCCAGCCGGCCAGGCGGACCGGCAGGCCCACCACCGCCGTGACCAGGAAGGCGACCGCCAGCTTGGCGACGTAATCGCGGTTGGCCCGATCGCCGAGGTTGGTCGCCAGCTCCCACAGGCGGCGGCGGAACACCAGGGTGATGGCCAGGATCGCGCCGGCCTGGATGACGATGTTGAAGAAGTCCGAGCGTGCGCCAAGCCAGTGCTGGGCGATCAGCAGGTGGCCGGTGCTGGAAACCGGCAGGAATTCGGTCAGTCCTTCGAGAATGCCCAGCAGCAGGGCGGAGAGCAGGTCGGACACTGGCGTGGGCGCGTGGGAAGGGGACGCTGAGGATACGCGACGCGCGCCCCGCTTTTCCTTTTCCCCGAACTGGTGCGCGCACGCACCGCAAACGTGCACCTCGTCGGTGCAATCGCCCGGCTTCGGGGCGCGTGTCCCGCAAAATCAATGGCTTGTGAAGTCGTCACGCGTTGGCACGGCCCGTGCTACAGGGAGGGTACCCATCACTCCGAGGTTGCACTGCGATGTCCCTGGAAACCGTTGAGAAGCTGATCAAGGACAACAAGGTCGAGTTCGTCGACCTGCGATTCGTGGACATGCGTGGCATGCAGCAGCACGTCACCTTCCCGATCAGCATCGTCGATGCCTCGCTGTTCGAGGACGGCCGCATGTTCGACGGCTCCTCGATCGCCGGCTGGAAGGGCATCAACGAGTCGGACATGCTGCTGCTGCCCGACGCGGACACCGCACTGCTGGATCCGTTCACCGCCGATCCGACCCTGATCCTGACCTGCGACGTGCTCGATCCGGCGACCATGCAGGCCTACAGCCGCTGCCCGCGCGGCGTGGCCAAGCGCGCCGAGGCCTACCTGAAGTCCTCCGGCATCGCCGACCTGGCGTTCTTCGGCCCGGAGCCGGAGTTCTTCATCTTCGACGCGGTGCGCTACGCCAACGACATGGGCCACACCTTCTTCGAGATCGAGTCCGAGGAAGCGGCCTGGAACAGCGGCACCAAGTACGAGACCGGCAACACCGGCTACCGCCCCGGCGTGAAGGGTGGCTACTTCCCGGTGGCCCCGCACGACTCGCTGCACGACTTGCGCGCGGAGATGTGCAAGGTGCTGGAAGAGTCCGGCATCGAGGTCGAGGTGCACCACCACGAGGTGGCCACTGCCGGCCAGTGCGAGATCGGCACCAAGTTCAACACGCTCGTGCGCAAGGCCGACGAGCTGCTGACCATGAAGTACATCATCAAGAACGTCGCCCACCGCAACGGCAAGACCGTCACCTTCATGCCCAAGCCGATCGTCGGCGACAACGGCAGCGGCATGCACGTGCACCAG
>JAEWAG010000351.1 GCA_023391775.1 Pseudomonadota bacterium
AACGAGGCCGACTGGGCCGAGTTCTGATCCACGCCGACCCGGCACCCGTAGAAAGCCCCGGCCAACCGGGGCTTTCTGTTTTTGTGCGATGCGTGTGAAGAAAGCCGCGCGGCGGCCGATATTGCCGGCAACCAAAGAAAAGCCGTGCGCATGAACGTACTCGACACGCTGCGTCGTTTCCTCGCCGACCTGCCGATGAAACGCAAGTTCCTGATGCAGGCCGCCTTCGTCGCGGCCGGCATCATCCTGCTTGCGGTGGTTGCAGCCCGCCTGCAATACCTGGACCTGACCGCCACCCGGCAGGCCGGCGTCCGCGCGCAGGTGGAGATGGCGCTGGGGGTGATCGCGCAGTACGGGCGCATGGCCGAGTCCGGCGAGCTGGACGAGCCGACCGCCAAGGCCGCCGCGCTGCAGGCCATGCGCGGCATGCACAGCGCCGACAAGGTCGACTACTTCTTCGTGCTCAACCACGAGCCGCGGATGCTCATGCACCCGACCCTGGAAGGCCAGCTGCTGCACGACGTACTCGACGCCAACGGCAAGGCGATCTTCCCGGCGTTCGTGGAGGGAGCACTGGCCGGCGGCGGCTTCGTGGACTATGCCTGGCCACGCCCGGGCAGCACCCGGGCGGCGCCCAAGACCGCCTATGCCGCCCAGTACGCGCCGTGGGAATGGGTGATCGCCACCGGCGTCTACCTGGATGACACCCAGACCCAGGCCCTGCAGTTCACCGGGGTGATGACCCTGGCCGGCGGCCTGCTGGTGCTGGTCAACCTGCTGGCCGGCTGGACCATCGGCGGCTCCGTGCTCAACGCCGCCAACCGCGCCCTGGCGGCCGTGCGTGGCGTGTCCAATGGCGACCTCCACGTGCGCATGGGCGAACACGGCCGGGACGAGATGGGCCAGATGCTCGACTCCATCGAGCAGATGCAGCAGCGCCTGCGCGGGGTGATCGAGGCCCAGCGCGAGATGGCGCGCCGCCATGATGCCGGGCAGATCAGCTACCGCATCGACGACAGCCAGTTCCCCGGCGATTACGGCCTGATGGTGCGCGACACCAACGACCTGGTGCACCAGCACATCAGCGTGAAGATGCGTGCCGTGGAAGTGATGTACCACTACGCCGTGGGCGACCTGTCGGTGGACATGGACCGCCTGCCCGGCGAAAAAGCGGTGATCACCGAGGCGATGGACACCTGCAAGCGCAACCTGTCGGCCATCAACGGCGAGATTCGGCGGCTGGCCGGGGCGGCGGCAGCCGGCGACTTCAGCCAGCGCGGCGACGTGGGCCTGTTCCAGCACGACTTCCGCGAGATGGTGTCCGGCCTCAATGCGCTGATGGAGACCATCGACGGCAACCTGCACCAGCTTTCCGGCCTGCTGCGCAGCGTGGCCAACGGCGACCTCACTGTGCGCATGGAGGGCGACTTCCATGGCGTGTTCGCGGCCATGCGCGACGATGCCAACACCACGGTCGACCAGCTGGTGTCCATCGTCGGCCGGATCCAGCAGGCTTCCTCGGCGATCAACACCGGCGCCACCGAGATCGCCTCCGGCAACAACGACCTGTCGCGCCGCACCGAGCAGCAGGCCGCCAACCTGGAAGAGACCGCCGCCTCGATGGAGGAGCTGACCTCCACGGTCAAGCAGAACGCCGACCATGCCCGCCAGGCCGACCAGCTGGTGACCGGCGCCGCCTCGGTGGCCGCGCGCGGCGGCGAGGTGGTCGGAGAAGTGGTCTCGACCATGGACCAGATCCAGGCGGCGTCGCGCCGGATCGCCGACATCATGTCGGTGATCGACGGCATCGCCTTCCTGACCAACATCCTGGCGCTCAACGCCGCGGTGGTGGCGGCGCGTGCCGGCTAGCAGGGCCGCGGCTTCGCCGTGGTCGCCACCGAGGTGCGCTCGCTGGCCCAGCGCTCGGCCACCGCGGCGCGGGAGATCAAGGCACTGATCGAGGATTCCACCGGCCGCGTGGCCGATGGTGCCCGGCTCGCCGCCCAGGCCGGCACGACCATGGACGAGATCGTCGCCTCGGTGCAGCACGTGGCCGAGATCATGGCCGGGATCAGCAGCGCCTCGCAGGAGCAGGCCACCGGCATCGAGCAGGTCAACCAGACCATCGTGCAGATGGACGAGACCACCCAGCAGAACGCCGCGCTGGTTGAGGAAGCCTCCGCCGCCGCACGGGCGATGGAGGAACAGGCCGCCGGCCTTGCCCAGGCCATCGCCGCATTCCGGCTGCAGGCCGGGGAAACGGGTGCCGCAGCGTCCATCGCCGGCCCGGCGACAGGGCCCACACCAGCGGCCCCGCCGTCGCCTGCGTACCGGCGCCCGAAGCGCAAGCGCGAGGTCGTGCTGGACGCCGAGCCGGAGTGGGCGCAGTTCTGAGGCGTCCTGCGCACCCGCGCGTGGACCCGGGTCACTGTTTGGGCAACCCGTCGCGCCTGCCGCCCCCGCCCACCTAAAGACCCGGTCCCCACCGCCGATGGTGTTTGCACACGCCTGAAGGCGTGCCCCCTCGCAAGGGGCGGGGGGATCGGGGGGACCGGCTGATGGACCAGGTGGAACCGCGGCCCCGGCTGCGTACCGCTGTCTCCGGCGTCACGGGGGCTGCACTGCTTCTGCTGTGGCTGTCCGCGATGGCGGGTGGCTTCGCCACGCTGCGGCCCCAGCTGCAACCGGGCACCCCGGACGATCTGCAGGCCCTGGAAAGCCATCTGGCCTCGCTGCCCGTGGTGCCGGCGGCCTCGGGCCGCGGCAAGGGTGTCGCCTACCTGCGCCCGGTCTGCCACTGCCCGGGAACCCCGCCCCCCGACATGTCCACCCTCGGCGCCCGCCTGAGGGCGGAAGGCTTTGCGGTGCGGGAACTGCCACACGCGGCAGCCGCACCGCCCTACCCCCTGGTGGTTGCAGGCCGCGAGCGCCGCCTGCTGTACGCCGGCCCCATGCGCTGGGGCCCGGCATGCGGCGACCGCGACCTGCTGCCACCGATGCTGCAGATGCTCGCCGATGGCTCACGTCCCCCGCTGGTCGTCGACGGCAACTGCACCTGTTCATGAGGAGATCCGCAATGCCAGCCCCGACCCCCGACTTCGCCGCGCGCCTGCTTGGCCGCGAGCGCTATCTATTCCTGGAGGAGCAGGCCGCCGATGCCGACCGCCTGTTCCTGAAGCTGGTCGTGGTGCTGGCGGCGATCTCGGCGGGCATCGCCGCGTTCACCGGGCACTGGGGCGCCGCGTTGTGGGTCGCCCTGCCGACCCTGGCCTTCGCCGCCGCGCAGGTGCACTTCTTCCTCGGCACCCGGCTCAGCCGCATCTCCATCGCCCTGGCGATGATGGCGCTGTCTGCCGCGCTGATCCACCAGTCCAACGGCATGACCGAGGCGCATTTCGGCGTGATCATGCTGATCGCCCTGCTGCTGTACTACCGCGACTGGGTGCCGATCGTGGTTGCGGCGGCGGCCATCGCCGTGCACCACGTGGCGTTCTTCTTCATGCAGCGCGCCGGCCTGCCCTTCCCGGTGTATCCGCCGGGTGCAGGCTTCGGCATCGTGCTGCTGCATGCGGCCTACGTCACCGTCGAGACCGTGCTGCTGACGGTGATGGCGGTGCAGATGCGGCGCCAGCTGCTGTCGCTGGGCTACGGCCCGCGCCGGCTCGCACGCCTGGCCAACGACATGGCCCGGGAGCAGCCGGTGCCGGCCGAAGTGGCCGCCATGGAGTTCCCGCCGGACTCCCTGGCCAGCGCCCTGGTGACCATGAGCGGGCAGCTGATGGCGCGCCTGCACAGCGGCCACGAGGTCAGTCGCGAGCACCTGCGCATCCGCGCGGCACTGGACAGCGTCACCACCAACGTCATGGTCACCGACGCCTCGCGCCGCATCGTCTACGCCAACCGGCCGCTGCTGCAGATGCTCTCGGCGGTGGAAGCGGACATCCGCCGCGACCTGCCGCACTTCGACGTCTCGCGCCTGATCGGCGGCAGCATCGACGACTTCCACCGCAACCCGGCCCACCAGTCCCGGCTGCTGGCCGAGCTCACCGGCACCCACCGCGCCATGATCAGGATCGGTGGCCACCACATGCGCCTGACCGTCAACCAGGTGCGTGACAGCGGCGACCAGCTGGTCGGCTACGTGGTCGAATGGCTGGACCGTACCGACGAAGTCCAGATCGAGGAGCAGGTCAGCGCCATGGTCGACGCCGCGGCCGCCGGGGACATGAGCCGGCGCATCGCCCTGGAAGGCAAGCGCGACTTCTCGCTGGCGCTGTCGCGCAGCCTCAATACACTGCTGGACACCCTTTCGGTCAGCGCACAGCAGGTCTCGATCGTGCTCAAGGGCCTGGCCCGCGGCGACCTGACCGTGCGCATGGAGGGCGACTTCCGTGGCGTGTTCGCGGAGATGCGCGACGACGCCAACGCCACCGTCGACCAGCTGACCTCGATCGTCTCGCGCATCCAGAACGCCTCCTCGGCGATCAACACCGGTGCCACCGAGATCGCTTCCGGCAACAACGACCTGTCGCGTCGCACCGAGCAGCAGGCCGCCAACCTGGAAGAGACCGCCGCCTCGATGGAGGAGCTGACCTCCACCGTCAAGCAGAACGCCGACCACGCCCGCCAGGCCAACCAGCTGGCTATCGGCGCCGCCTCGGTGGCCTCGCAGGGTGGCCAGGTCGTGGGCCAGGTGGTGACCACCATGGCCGACATCCAGGCCTCCTCGCGCAAGATCGCCGACATCATCTCGGTGATCGACGGCATCGCCTTCCAGACCAACATCCTGGCGCTCAACGCCGCGGTCGAGGCGGCGCGTGCCGGCGAACAGGGACGCGGCTTCGCCGTGGTCGCCACCGAGGTGCGCTCGCTGGCCCAGCGTTCGGCCACCGCGGCCAAGGAGATCAAGCAGCTGATCGAGGACTCCACCGGCAAGGTCGCCGATGGCGCCCAGCTGGCCGAGCAGGCCGGCAAGACCATGAGCGAGATCGTGGCCTCGGTGCAGCGGGTCACCGACATCATGGCCGAGATCTCCGCCGCCTCGCAGGAGCAGGCCGCCGGCATCGAGCAGGTCAACCAGACCATCGTGCAGATGGACGAGACCACCCAGCAGAACGCCGCGCTGGTGGAGGAAGCTTCCGCCGCCGCGCGCGCGATGGAGGAGCAGGCCGACGGCCTGGCCCATGCGATCGCCGCGTTCCGCCTCGAGGACGCCAGCAACGTCATGCCCGCGACGTCGGCCAGGTGGTCACCACCATGGCCGACATCCAGGCCTCCTCGCGCAAGATCGCCGACATCATCTCGGTGATCGACGGCATCGCCTTCCAGACCAACATCCTGGCGCTCAACGCCGCGGTCGAGGCGGCGC
>JAEWAG010000208.1 GCA_023391775.1 Pseudomonadota bacterium
GTCATAGGCAAGGAAGGCCAGCACCAGCTGCAACCCGCCCAGCAACGGGATGGCCGCCAGCATCACCGTGCCGGTACTGGCAGGGGCGCCGGTGGAGATCGACAGCCACCAGTGGTAGAGGCCGAACACGCTGCCGAACAGCAGCAGCGTGCAGCCGGCCAGCAATTCCAGCGAGGCCACCGACATGTCCCTGAGGAAATACCCGTAGAACAGCCGCTTGAGGAAGTTGCGGGTGTGCTTGCCCAGGAACTCACCCAGCACCTGGCCGACCTTCAGGTTGCTCACCTCGTCGCCGTAGCGCGCATCCATCGGGATGTCGACCACCACCGCGCGGAAGGTGCCGAGCCGGAACAGCAGGTCGGTCTCGAAGAAGTAGCGGCGGCTGATCCGGTCGAACGGCAGCACCGCGGCCACCCGGGCTGAGATGGCGGTATAGCCGTTGGTCGGGTCGAACAGGTCCCAGTAGCCGGTCGAGACCTTGGCCATGAACGACAGCGCGGCATTGCCCAGCAACCGGATCGCTGGCATCCGCTTGATGTTGCGCAGGTCATAGAACCGGTTGCCCTTGGTGTAGTCGGCTTCGCCAGCGGCGATGGGCGCGATGAAGTTGGGCAGCAGCGCAGGGTCCATCTGCCCGTCGCCGTCGATCTTGACGATGATGTCCGCACCCAGCTCCAGCGCATGCTGGTATCCGGTCAGCACGGCGCCGCCCACGCCCTGGTTGGCCGCGTGATAGACCACGTGCACCCGCGGGTCGTGGCAGCACGATTCGACCAGGCGGCCGGATCCCTCCGGGCAGGCGTCGTCCACAACCACGATGCGCTGGACCTCCTCGCCGATGCAGGCAATGACCTGCAGGATATGGCGGGTGACTTTGTAGCTCGGTATTACCACTGCCACGATGGGCACGGCCGGGGTTTCGATCGGTTTCATCTAGTTATCCCTCTGCAGGATCCGCCTGGCCTGGTCACGGATGGGTAGCAGCCGGCATTCGCCTTGGCCGGCCTGGTTGCTCCACAGTTCGACGCCACCCTGCCGGTCGGCGGCGGTGTAGCCCAGCGTCCGCATGGCCTCGCGTTGGCCGGTGCTGGCGTCAGCCGGCACGACGATCGCGGACGTGCCGGTGGCCCGGAGCAGTTCCACCCAGCGCGCGCCATCCGGGTCCTGGTCCGCCCACTCCTTGGCACCAGACAGCCGCTGGTCGTACCAGGCCATCGCCAGGGTCCTGCCCCTGCCGCCGGCGACCACGGGCGCGGACGTGTCCGAATTGAGCACGCAGCCCGCCCCGCCACGTGCCAGGTAGCGCTCGATCAGCGCCCGCTGCGGCACGATGGACACGGCCAGCTCTTGCCGGGCCGCGCGCCCCTCCGAGAGCAGCGCCTGCCAGGGGTTGTCCCTGAAGATCCAGCTGGTGGTCGGCGTCAGGGCCAGGTTCACGCCGGCCAGCAGCGGGATGCCCAAGGCGAGGCCGTAGCGGTGCATACAGGCCGCGGCGCCGGCCACGCCAATGGTGGCCAACAGGGCCAGCGCCGGGAACACGTAGCGCAGGTACTGGAGCTGGGTGTAAAGCAGCAGCCCGGAAGCGATCGCCCAGATGCCCACCGCCAGCGCCGTACGCGAGGTGGCCATCGCCAGCAGGCAACCCGGCAGCAGCGCGAGGAATGCCAAGCCGGCCGCGCCCGGCGCATGCTCGCCAAAGCGCGCCGAATGGAAGGTCAGGTCCCACAGGGCCGATGGGCTGACCCCGGCGCGCCAGCGGACATCGAGGAAATCCGTCGCCGGCATGTAGGGCGACTGGAAGATCGAGTTGAACAGCGGAAATACCGGATTGCCGGTTACCACCAGGGCGTAGGCGTAGCTGCTGCCACCGACTACGGTCGCCGTCAGCACGACCTTGGCCAGGCCCGCCCAGTGCCCGCCGCGCAGCGCACGCCAGGCGATCCATGCCAGCGGGAGGATCGCGTAGACCACGTTGGAAGCCTTCAGCCCGGCCAGCAGCCCGAACAACACGCCGATGGCCACGCCGCACCGGGACAGGTCGCAGCGGCCGGCCAGCAGCGCGGCCAGGTGCAACAGGACCGCCGCCACGCAGCCGTCGACCTGCATCGTGGACCCGAAGTAGGCGGTCAGCGGGTGCGAGGCATAGACCACCGCGGCGGCGATGGCGACCCAGGGGCGCCCATCCAGCACCAGCGCCAGGCGGTAGGCGCCGGAAATCCCCAACACCAGCCATAGCAGGTTCATCGACGCCCTCGACTCCTGCCCGGCGAGCAGGGCTGCCACCGAGTGCAGGACGTTGTTGGCCCACGGCGCGACGGCCCAGATCTGGCTTGAGACATCCAGCCGGTAGTAGCCAGCTTCCAGCAGCTGCTCGACCATGAGCAGGTGGGCGGCGTTGTCGTCGTAGTTCAGGCTCGGCAGCCACAGGGTGATCGAGGCCACGCCCGTCGCCAGTACCAGCAGCGAGGTCCAGCCCCGATGCTGCTGCCGCAGGCTGGCCAAGCCACCGGCCACGGCCCTGGCCTGGGCCAGGATGTGTGGCCAGCGCCAGGCGATGACCACGCCGGCGGCGGCCAGGTGCACGCGGCCATCGTGCAGCGGAAACGGCAACAGCCAGCCCACTACTGCCGCCACGATCGCCAGCCCGAGCAGGCAGGAAAGCCACGGGGTGGATGCGGCGCCGGTGTGGAACAGGCTGCCGATGCCCCAGGCCACCGCCAGCAGGATGGCGGCCGCGCCGAGCGAGGACAGGCCACAGTAGTAAGCCAGCGCCGTGACTCCCAGGAAGCCGGCGACCGCCGCGGCCGCGCCCGGCCTACCTGCACGAGATGCCGCCAGGTCGAGCGCGAGGGTAGCCGCCAGGGCAGCCGCTACGAAGTGGAGATAGCCGTCCAGATAGCTGTCGGGCCCTTCGGGGAACAAACCATGCAGCCAGACGCCATATCCGGCTGCCACGAACGCGGCGACCAGCAGGACAGCGGCGGTCCGGTACAGGCCCGTGCGCATGGCGGCCGAACCGGTTGGGGTCACGGTCGCGCCGCTCATCGGCACGCCCCGCCGGCCACCTGGAACAGCGCCAGTTCCCGCCGGGTATCGGCATCGACCAGATGGAAGCGCGTGCCCCCCGCCACCCACCGTCCGGTGTATCCCTCCCCCTGCGGCCCGCCTGCGATGAATACCTGGCGCGTGGCCGGATCACCGCCGACCTGCACCTGCACGGAGCGGACGGCGGGATCCTTCACTTTCCATGCCACGCGCGCCACGGCCCGGTCACTGCCGTCGCACGGGTAGACCACGCCGGGCTCGACGCGCAGCTCGGCCAGTTCGTTTTCCACCACGGTGGAGTGCGGCGGAATCCCGTCCTCCACCGTCTCGACCGGCCCGCATGCGGACATGAACAACAGACACGGAATCGTCATGGCCGCCACCGCGGCCGTTCGTATGCTGCGCATTCTGGACTGGCCCACCTCGAAGCAGAACCCGCGGACACCCGCAGGCATTGAATGACCCAAAGCGCCGTCTGCGTCCGCAAGGACGCGACGTCTACCGCGGCCCCGGATCGCCGGAGCCGGCTGCCGCTGCCCGGCCAAGGATGCTAGATCGCCCTCCGTCCCATACGGTGAGCGTGCCCGGGCCGCTGGCAGCGGAGTCCGGGCGCCTACAATTCTGACGTATCACACGCGTGTCGCCTACGGATCCGAAGCGGCGATCCGGGGACGCCGCACCCGCAGCCGGCGCGGCAGCAGCCGGTCGCACCCCCGTCGCGGTGGTGTCAACCGCCTGCGTACCGCGGCAACATCCCGGCCACCTCAGCCAGGCTGGAAACCGACCTGCATTGCACCGCGCATCGCGCCCGCCCGCCATCGCCCTCGAGCAGGAAGCGACCGCCGACCCGTGCCGCGGCGGCCGCCTCCATGTCCTTCGGCGTGTCGCCGACCATCACTGAGCGGACCGGGTCCAGGCCGTGGTCGCCAATGGCCCGAAGCAACATGCCCGGGGCCGGCTTGCGGCACATGCAGGCCGTCCTGTATCCGCCCTGCCCGGCCTCCGGGTGGTGGGGACAGTAATAGGTCGCCAGCAGCGGCGCGCCTTCGGCCTCGAAGCGCTGGTGCACCCAGCGGGTGTAGTCGCGGAACCGCTCCTCGTCGTAGTAGCCGCGGGCGATACCGGCCTGGTTGGTAGCCACCACCAGCACGTAGCCTGCCGCGCGCGCGGCGCGTGCCAGGTCGAAGATCCCCGGCACCCAGTCGGTGCCCTCGGCACTGTGGACATACCCATGGTCGACGTTGATCACGCCGTCGCGATCGAGGAACAGCGCCGGGTGGGGCCCAGGGCCGAGCCGCCCAGCCGCTTCCGGCGCCGTGACGAGCACCGGCTCGGCGATGCCAGGCATCACGTCCCGATATCCGGCTGGAACAGTCGCTGGGCGCGGCGATAATCCTCGGGCACGCCGATGTCGATGAAGTCCGCGGTGCGGTCGAACGCCGCCACCTGGGCCGCCTCGCTCCACGGGCGCAGCACCTGCTCCTCGAACGACCAGGCACCCTCAGCCCGCGGCAACCGGCAGAACGCCTCGGCCGCCAGGAAATAGCTGCCGGCATTGATCAGACCCGGGCCCATGCCGTGTTTCTCGCGGAATCCGACCACGCGGCCGTTTTCGACCTCGACCGCCCCGTATCGCCCGACGTCGGTCACCGCCGCCAGGGCGATGCCCAGGGCACAGCCGGCCGTGCGGGTCGCGGACTCCAGCGCCGCCGGGCCATAGCGCAGGAAGGTGTCGCCATTGGCCAGATGCACGCCGTCACCCTGTACCCCGCCCAGGGCCCGCGCGATGGCACCACCGGTGCCAAGCGGCGCATCCTCCACCGAGTACGCGATTTCCATGTCCTGCCAGCGGCGGCCGATCGCGGCCTCGACCTGTCCGGACCGGTAGCCGGTGGCGAGAATCACCCGGCGGAGGCCGCATGCGGCGTAGTGGTCCAGCACCCACGCCAGGAACGGCCGACCTGCCACCGGAGCCAGCGGCTTGGGCACGTCGCTGACCACGGCGCGCAGGCGCGTGCCGAGCCCGCCCACCAGGACGATCGCCTCCTCAGCGGCCATCTTGCGGGAAGATCTCGGCTTCGATCAGCGCGCACAGGAGGTGGCCGATGAACTCGTGCCCTTCCTGGATGCGCGGGGTTTCGTTGGATGGTACCTGGAAGCAGACCTCGCAGCGTCCGGCCATGTCGCCACCGCCGGCACCGGTGAACCCGATGACCTTGACCCCCTTGGCCTCGCACGCATCCAGCGCACGCAGGATGTTCCTCGAGCGGCCGGAGGTGGAGATGGCGATGAACACGTCGCCAGCCTGGCCCAGCGCCTCGATCTGGCGGGCGAAAGTGTAGTCGTAGCCGTAGTCGTTGCCGATGGCGGTGAGGATCGAGGTGTCGGTCGTCAGCGCGATCGCCGGAAGGCCAGGACGGTCGTAGTAGAACCGGCTGACCAGCTCGCCGGCCCAGTGCTGGGCATCGGCCGCGCTGCCGCCGTTGCCTGCGAACAGCAGCTTCCTGCCCGCACGCAGCGCGTCCACGCACAGCTGCACGGCCTCGCCGATCTGCTGGCGCAGGCGGGCATCGGCCGCCATTGCGGTGAAGTTGGCCAGGCTCTTGTCGAACTCGGCCTGGACGAAGGCGTTCAGCCGATTTTCCATGAGGAAGCTCCATGCGGAGTGAAGTGGGTGTCGTACACGGTGCCGCCGGCCCCGCCCAGCGCACGCACCAGGCGCACGCGTTCGGCCGGGTCGCACACGAACATCATGAAACCGCCGCCACCGGCGCCGGAAACCTTGGTCGCCAGCGCGCCATTGGCGAAGGCCAGCGCTTCCAGCTCGTCGATCATCGGGTTGGTGATGCTCGAGGCGCTGGCCTTCTTGGCCTGCCAGCCGGACTGCATGACCTGGGCAAAGCGCGCCAGGTCGCCGCGCAGCAGCGCTTCCTTCATCTGCACCGCCTCCTGCTTGAGCCGGTGCATGGCGTCGAGCGAATCGCTGCGACCCTCGCGGATGTTGCGCGACTGCTCGTCGATGATCCGGGCCGAGGAGCGCGACACGCCGGTGAAGTACAGCACCAGGCTGGATTCAAGCTCGTTCCAGATCCACTCCTTGATGCGCAGCGGGTTCACGATCACCCGGTCCCCGGCGTAGAACTCCATGAAGTTGAAGCCGCCGAAGGCCGCCGCGTACTGGTCCTGCTTGCCGCCGGCCAGCTCCAGGTCGTTGCGCTCGATCTCGTACGCGACCTGTGCGATCTCGTACTCGCCCAGCGCCAGGCTGAAGTACTCGTTGAACGCGGTGACCAGGGCCACGACCATGGTCGAGGACGAGCCCAGGCCCGACCCCGGCGGTGCGTCCGAGTGCGCGCGGATGCGCAGCGCCGGCCGCCGCCCGCCGAGCAGACGATCGGTGACGTACAGGTACACGCCGCGCATGAGCTGCTGCGGCCCCGGGCCGCGGTCCACCTGCTCCGGATCGAGCACCTGGACCGAGCCGGCATCCAGCGCGTGCAGTTCGAGCTTGCCTGACGGCGACGGATCCAACGTTGCGTAGGCGAACTTGTCGATGGTGACATTCATGACAAAGCCGCCGTGCTGCTCGGTGAACGGCGACACGTCGGTGCCGCCACCGGCCAGGCCCAGCCGCAACGGGGCGCGGGATCGGACGATCATGCGTTTTCCTCCCTGCCAAGCAGGATCGAATACAGCGAAGTGGACAGGGCCTGGCGGGAGAAATTCGACTGTGCGTAATGCGCGCCGGCCGTGGACGCGGCCGACCAGGCGGCATCGTCATCCAGCAGGCGCAGCAGCGCCTCGGCCATGTCCCCCGCCTCGTCGGCCACCGCGCAGACCTCCGGCAACCCGGACAGCCCCTGCGCGCCGACGCTGGTGGTGACCAGCGGCACGCCCTGCTGCAGGGCCTCCACGACCTTGCCCTTGATTCCCGCGCCGTAGCGCAGGGGCACGACCGCGACCCGGGTGGTGCGATAACGACGCGCCAGTTCCGCGTCGTCGACGTACCCGGTGACCTCGACCTGGGCGGAGGCCAGCGCGCGCACTTCGGCGGTGGGATTGGAGCCCACCAGCGAAAGACGCACGTCCGGATGCCGGCTCCAGACCCGCGGCATCACCTGGCCTACCAGCCAGGTGGCGGCATCCACGTTGGGCGGGTGCGCGAATCCGGCCACGAACAGGATGTCCTGCCGCCCGGCCGGGGTGGCATCGGTCACGAAGCGGTCGAAGGCATAGGGGACGATCGCCGAGGCGCGTGCCTCCGGCTCGAGCGACAGCACCACCTCGGCTTCGTCCTGCGACGGATAGAGCACGTGGTCCACCGCGCGCCAGAGTGCGCGCTCGGCCTGTTCCATCTGCACCGCCTGCTCGGCAAGGGACTGGCTGCCGGTGACCCCGGCCTCGGACAGCATCCGCCGGAAGTGCAGGTCGTGCCCGTAATAGACCACCCGGACCTCCGGGGCGAACTTGCGCAGCGCCTTGAGGTACGGCGGAGCGATGTGCGGCCGCGACAGCAGCACCGCGTCCAGCTCGCCCCCGTTCTCGCGCAGGTAGTCGCCGAAGCGGCCCACGTGGCGGACGCCGTAGACCAGCTCCACGCCCCGGGCCTGCAGGGCGGCGCTGTAGTCCGGATCCAGGTTGAGGTTGTCGGGCCAGAACTTCACCACGCAGCCGGCCGCCAGCAGCGCGTCGATGAAGGCGACCATGGTGCGTGAACCGGCATCGCGGTCCGGCTGCGGCACATAGTGGTCCACGATCAGGACCACCTGCCGGTTCCAGGCCCGGTCGCGGGCGCGCAGCACGCGCTCGCCGTTGGGGTAGTGGCTGGCCAGGACCTCCTTCCAGCGCTCCAGGAACTTGCCCTGGTTGACCACCTGGTAGGCCTTGATGCCGCTGCCAGTATCGGTGCCGTGCGACACGCCCTCGTGGTGGACCACCGTCGAGAACGGCGTGTAGTACACCTGCAGCCCCTCGGCGCGCACGCGGAACGCGAGATCCGAATCCTCGCAGTAGGCCGGCAGGTACAGCTCGTCGAAGCCGCCCAGCCTGCGGAACAGTTCGGTGGGCAGCAGCAGGCTGGCGCCGGAGCAGTAGTCGACCGGGCGCACATAGTTGAACTCGTGGGCGCTGGGGTCCTGCAGGCGCCCGTAGTTCCAGGCCGAGCCGTCGCGCCAGACGATGCCGCCGGCCTCCTGCAGGCGCCCGTCCGGATACACCAGGCGCGAACCGGCCATGCCCGCGTCAGGCATGCGTTCGAACACGTCCAGCAGGCCCTCGAGCCAGCCGGGCGCCACCTCGGTGTCGTTGTTGAGGAAGCAGATGTAGCGCCCCCTGGCCAGCGTCGCGGCGTGGTTGCACGAGCGCAGGAACCCGAGGTTCTGCGGATTCTCGTGGTAACGCAGCCCGGGTACCGCCGCCAGTCGCTGCATCCCGCTCTCGCCGGACGCATCCTCGGCGACGATGACCTCGAACGCGATCGAAGGCAGGTTGCTGGCGATCGAGCGCAGGCAGGCGGCGGTCATCGCCAGCTTGCCGTAGGTGGGGATCACCACCGACACCACCGGTGCGTCGACCATCGGGAAGGCCATGCCGTGCAGCAGTACCTCCGGTTCCACGCCGGCATGCTGGAGCACCGGCACCGGCTGCCGCTGTTCCTGCTGGCGCAGGCGCACACGCCGGAACAGCGCGAGCGCCGGACGCAGCAGCGGGCTGCGGATCCACGCGCTGTCGCGCAGCGAAGCGGCCACCACGTCCCACTCGCCGCGCGCAATGCGACCAGCCAGGCGCAGGGGGCGCGTCAGCCGCCAGGAGCGGGAAGCCAGGATGATGCGCAGCAGTTCATCCAGCTGCTGCCGGCTGCTGCGCGCCTCTTCCATCGCCCGCGACAGCGCGCCGCTGTCGGCGAGCGCGTCCTCGATCCGGATCGGCTCGGCCGCACCCGCGGCGCGGCGTGCGACGGCCAGCTGCGTGCGCATGCCCTCGAGCATCTCAGCCAGCGCGGCGCGCACGTCCTCGGCGTCACGGGCGCGTTCGCGGGCCAGCTCCTCGCACTGTTCGCGCAAGCTGCCACACTGGCCGCCCAGCGCGTCGCGTTCGGCCTGCAACTGGGTCAGCCCACCCGCGAGCGCGTTCTTCTCCGCCTCAAGCTGGGCCAATGCACCGGCCAGCGCGGTGTTGCCCGCCTCCAGCTGTGCCAGCCCGCTGACCAGCTCGTTCCTTTCAGCCTGATACGTCGCCAGCTCACCAACCAGCGCGTCCTTCTCGGCCCGGTAGCTGGCCAGCTCGCCTTCCAGTGCGTCCCTTCCGGCCTGGTGACGGGCCAATGCGCCGGCCAGGTCTTCCCTGTCGGCCTGGGCCCGGGCCAGCTCGGCGGCCAGGGCATCCTTCTCGGCCTGGAGCTGCGCCAGCCGGTTGGCACGCTCCTGCTGCGCCCCGCCGGCCTGGGCGCGCAGCTGCTGCACCTCCCGGTCCAGCGACTGTGCCCAGGCGGTGCGCTCGGCACTTTCGGCCTGCAGTTCGTCCACCCGCGCGCGCAGGCGACCGATCTCGGCGTCCTGTGCGCCAGCCCAGCGCGCGATCTCGCGATGGCGCTCGTACAGATCCTCGCTTTCGGACAGCAGCAGGGACGGCCCCAGCGCCGGCAGCAGGCCTTCGTGCGCCGCGGCGATGGCGATGAAGTACACCGGCGCCTCGATGGCCGCCACGCGCGGATCGACCACCCCGTCGTTTTCCGCCAGGCCCTGCCACTGCGCCGGCGCCGCATCGCTGGCAGTCACGGTGATCGCCGAGGCCACGGCCAGCTTCTGGCCCAGGTAGCGCACCGCCGGGAAATGCCGGCCAAGCAGCGCCGCGAACTCGTCGAAATCCAGTTCCCTGACGTGGAACTCGTTGTGGTGCCCGGCCTTCTCCGAGTAGGTGACGCGGTTGGGCGAGGACATCACCAGCACGCCATCCGGGCGCAGCACGCGCCGGATCTCGGCCAGCATCTCTTCCTGCTCGTGCAGGTGTTCGACGGTCTCGTACGACACCACCACGTCCACGCAGGCGTCCGGCAACGGGATGGCCGCGGCCGAACCCTGCTGGTAACGCAGGTTGCCGTGCCCGGCGTAGCGCATGCGCGCGTGCTCCACCGCCTCCGCGGAGATGTCCACGCCCACCACCGAACGGGCCACCTGCGCCATCGCCGCGCTGCCGTAGCCTTCGCCACAGGCGATGTCGAGCACGTCCTTGCCGGCGACCGCAGGCAGGCACCACGCGTAGCGGTGCAGGTGTTCCTGGCGGATCTCGCCCGCCTCGGAGGGCACGAAGCGCTCCCCGGTGAATTCCATCGTCACTCGCTCCGCTTGGTTACTTCGATAGAGGCCATGGGAATGCCGACCAGGCCATGGCGCATGGTTTCGTCAACGGCACGGAACTCGAGCGCGTCGTGGACCCAGTGCTGCTGGGTGTGGTCACCCTGGCTGCCGGAGGCGATGGCCGCATCGACCATGTAGCTGCCGGAAGGCAGGATCGGCATGCGGAAGCGGAAGTCAGCCGCCACCGTGTGCCCCTGTGGCACGCTGGCCTCGGCGCCATGGAACACCAGGTGGGTGTTGTCGCCGAACAGCCGCTGCCCCAGCCGGTCCTTGATGTAGAAGCCGAGGATCACCGACTCCAGGTCGCGATTGGCGCGGGCGCGCAGGCGCAGGGTCACCATCTCGCCACCGGCCAGCAGGCGCGCGGGCTTGCCCGCTTCGTCCAGCAGCGCCACGTCGAAGATGCTCGCCCCGCCGGCGCCGAATTGCGTGCCGGCCCCGTCCGGGTCGAACTCGAACACGGCGATGCGGTTGGTCGCGCCGAGCGAGCGCAGCAGCTCCTGGCGGAAGTCGGCCTCGGCCGCCGCATCGCGCCGGGCCGGCCGCGACGCCGCTGCCTGGTCC
>JAEWAG010000424.1 GCA_023391775.1 Pseudomonadota bacterium
CACCGATGACCCGGGTCAGGCGCACGCCGGCGCCGTCGGAAGCGGCCTGGCCACGCACCTTGCGCAGCAGGCGGGCCGGCTGCGCCAGCGGTTCGGTATGCATGTTCTTCTCCTGGGGTGACCTGCCCCAAAGCATGGGGCCTGCCGCCGCCGGGCAGAACCACACGGCGGCGACCGACTGTTGCGGTGGCGGAACGCAGGCGGCCGCGCCGCCGGCGGCCTCAGCCGTTTTCCTGCAAGGCCAGCTGCAGGTCGCGC
The DNA here is from genome assembly GCA_023391775.1 of Pseudomonadota bacterium. Taxonomy (GTDB): domain Bacteria; phylum Pseudomonadota; class Gammaproteobacteria; order Xanthomonadales; family Xanthomonadaceae; genus Pseudoxanthomonas. Next base: position 259 of record JAEWAG010000424.1, read on the forward strand.
TGGCGCCGCTTGTCCTCGCGGTACATCAGCCACCAGCCGATCACCGCCGCCAGCGACACGGCCATCATCAGCAGGGTGGCCAGCGCGTTGATCTTAGGGCTCACGCCCAGCCGCACCGAAGAGAAGATCTTGATCGGCAGGGTGGTCGACTCCGGGCCGGAGACAAAGCTGGCGATGACCACGTCGTCCAGCGACAGGGTGAAGGCCAGCAGCCAGCCGGACACCAAGGCCGGGGCGATGATCGGCAGGGTGATCAGGAAGAACACCTTGAGCCTGTTGGCCCCCAGGTCCATGGCCGCCTCCTCCAGCGACGTGTCCAGTTCCTGCAGGCGCGAGGACACGACCACGGTGACGAAGGACACGGTCAGGGTCACGTGCGCGATCCAGATCGCGACCATGCCCTTGGACGGCAGCCCCAGCGCCCCGCCGACCGACACCAGCATCAGCAGGATCGACAGGCCGATGATCACCTCGGGCATCACCAGCGGCGCGGTGACCAGCGCGCCGAACAGGGTCTTGCCCGGGAAGCGGCGGAAGCGTGCCATCACCATCGCCCCAAGGGTGCCGATGCAGGTGGCGGCGGTCGCGGTCCAGAAGGCGATGCGCAGGCTGACCCAGGCCGCGTCGAGCATCTGCCGGTCGCGCATCAGCTCGCCATACCACTTCACCGAAAAGCCGGCCCACACCGTGGCCAGGCGCGAGGAGTTGAACGAGTACACCACCAGCAGCACGATCGGCAGGTACAGGAAGGCGAAGCCCAGCACCAGCACCGCCCAGCGCAGCACGCGCAGCCCCAGCGGCGTGTTCATGCCAGCCGCCCTTCCAGCGTGCGCTGCTGGGAACGGTTGAACACCAGGATCGGGACCAGCAACAGCAGCAGCATCACGATCGCCACCGCCGAGGCCGCCGGCCAGTCACGGTTGTTGAAGAACTCGCCCCACAGCACGCGGCCGATCATCAGGGTGTCCGGGCCGCCCAGCATCTCCGGGATCACGAATTCGCCCACCGCCGGGATCATCACCCGCATGCAGCCGGCGATGATGCCCGAGCGGGTCAGTGGCACGGTGATGCGCATGAAGGCCTGCCACGGCCGGGCGCCGAGGTCGTAGGCGGCCTCCAGCAGCCGGTTGTCCAGCTTCACCAGGTTGGCGTACAGCGGCAGGATCATGAAAGGCAGGTAGCAGTAGACGATGCCGATGTAGGCCGCCAGCGGGGTGTAGAGGATGCGCAGCGGCGCGTCGATCACGCCCAGCCACATCAGGAACCGGTTGAGCAGCCCGTTGGCATCGAGGATGCCGATCCACGCGTACACGCGGATCAGGAACGAGCTCCACGACGGCAGCACCACCGCCATCAACGCGATGTTGCGGGTGGCCGGCTTCATCCGCGCGATGAAATACGCCATCGGGTAGCCGATCAGCAGGCACAGCGCGGTGGACGCCGCGGCGATCTTGATCGAGCTCAGGTAGGCCAGGCCGTACTGGGCGTCGGTGAACAGGGCCACGTAGTTGCCCAGGTTCAGGCGCACGCTCAGGGCCTTGTCCACGTACTCGACGATGGGCGTGTAGGGCGGCATGGCGATGGCCAGCCGCGAGAAGGAGATCTTCAGCACGATCAGGAACGGGATCGCGAAGAAGAACAGCAGCCACAGGAACGGGATGGCGATCACCATCCAGCGCCCCGAAGGCAGGCGGCGGGCCAGCGCGCGCATGTTCATGAGGTCAGCACCACCCCGTCGCTGTCGCGCCAGTGCAGCCACACCTCGTCGCCCCAGGTCAGGTCGTCGCTGGCCCAGCGCTGCTGGTTGGCGAAGTTGACCATCAGCTTGAAGCCGCTGGGCAGGCGCACGTGGTAAACCGAGTGGCTGCCGAAGTAGGCGATGTCCTCGATGGTGCCGCGGGCCTTGTTGTGCGGCTGCTCCGGCTCGGCCTTGCCGATGCCGAGTTTCTCCGGGCGCAGGGCGAAGGAGACCTGCTGGCCCTCGAAACCGGTGATGCCGTGGCCGATGTAGATGGCCGCGTCGAAGGCCGGCGTGCGGAGGGTCACGTAGTCCGGCTGGTCGTCATCGATCACCGCATCGATCAGGTTGACCGAGCCGATGAACTCGGCGGCGAAGCGGTTGGCCGGCTGCTCGTAGATCTCGTCCGGCTTGCCGACCTGCTGGATCCAGCCCTGGTCCATCAGCGCGATGCGGGTGGCCATGGTCATGGCCTCCTCCTGGTCGTGGGTGACCATCACGCAGGTCACCCCGGAGCTTTCGATGATGTTGACCAGCTCCAGC
>JAEWAG010000292.1 GCA_023391775.1 Pseudomonadota bacterium
GGCTGCGGCTGACCCAGTGCAGGCCGGCGCTGCCGACCACCTTGGCGTGCTGCAGGTTGCCCTGGCACCAGCGGCGGTCGCGCACCATCATGTCGGTCAGCGACGGCGGGCCTTCCTCGTAGCTGCCATCCAGCTCGGGCACCAGGTGCACTGCCCAGCCGCCGCGGCGCATCAGCGCGGCCTCGACGAAGTCATGGCTCAGCACGTGGCCGCCGAAGGCGCCCCGCCCCGGCAGTTCCGGCAGGCCGGCATTGGCGGCGAAGGCCTCGGTGCGCAGCATCGCGTTGTGGCCCCAGTAGTTGCTCTCGGCGCCGTGCCACCAGGCCACGCCGTGGCCGATCACCGGGCCGTACACGCGTCCGCCGAACTGCTGCATGCGCGCGAACAGGGTCTGGCCGTTGACCACGCGCGGCAGGGTCTGCAGCACGCCCACGCCGGGATGGGCCTCCATCGCACCGGCCAGGCGGACCAGGGTCTGGCCGCTCATCAGGCTGTCGGCGTCCAGGACCAGGAACTGCGGATAGGCGGCGCCGAAGCGCTGCACCCACTCGCTGACGTTGCCGGCCTTGCGCCCGTTGTTGTCGCTGCGGCAGCGGTAGAACAGGCGACCCTCGCCGCCGGTGCGCTGGCGCAGCGCCTGGAACTGCTCGACCTCGGCGGCCACGACCTCGGGCCGGCGGCTGTCGCTGAGCACGAACAGATCGAAGGCCTCCAGCTGGCCGGTGGCCTGCAGCGATTCGTACACCGCCTGCAGACCGGCCATCAGCCGCGCCGGGTTCTCGTGGTAGGTGGGCATCAGCAACGCGGTACGGGTGCGCAGCCGCGGCAGCGGCCCCTCGTTCGACAGGCCAAGCGGGTTGGAGCGGCGCGAGAGCAGCACGCAGAAGCCGGCGAAGGCGGTGACGCTGGACAGCGCGATCCAGGCGAACAGCAGCACGAACAGGACCAGCAGCACCAGGTCCAGCAGGCTCAGGCCGCCGATCCGCAGCACCTGGGTCATGCCCATGGCGGCACCGGCGGCGAGCAGCGCAGTGGCACCCACCACCGCGGCCCGGCGCGCACCGATATGGACCGGCGAGGTCCCCGAGCGCAGCGGCGCCAGCCGGCCACGGTCCAGGGACTGGCTCGGCATCGGCAGGGGCGCCCCTGGCGGCAGCCAGCTTTCCGCGGCCACGGCGCGTGCCGGAGCCGGCGCGGGTATCGCGCGCGCCGGGGCTTCGGCGAAGGTCTTGCCGGTGAATTCGTACACGGGGTACACGTGGGCACTCTCCCTGGGCGGCCCTCAGGAGAGGGGCCAAGGGTATTGTGCGCCGCACCAAGCCGCTTGCGTCGGCCCGCCGCACCCCTGTTCAGCCGCCTGTATGGCTTGCGAAGGGAAGGTCGGTATCGCGGCGGAACGCTACTCCAGGTCTTCCGGCGGCACGACCAGGCCCTCCGGATCCACCGCCAGGCGGCCAGCCATCAGCACCGCCTGGGTGCGGTTGCCCACCCCGAGCTTGCGCAGGACCGCGGTCACGTGCGCCTTGATGGTGGCCTCGGATACGCCCAGGTCGTAGGCGATCTGCTTGTTCAGCCGGCCCTCGCCGAGCATCTGCAGGACCCGGAACTGCTGCGGGGTCAGGTCGCGCAGGCGCTGGGCGACCTCGTGCTCGTCGCGGCTGACCGCCGGGGCGGCGGCCGCGGCGGCCGGCGCCCAGCGCTCCCCGTCCAGCACCGTGCCCACGGCTGCGCCGATGGTTTCCGAATCGGCCGACTTGGGAATGAAGCCCAGCGCGCCATGGTCCAGCGCCCGACGCATCACGCCGGCCTCCTCGCGCGCCGACACTACCACCACCGGCAGCTGCGGGTGCTGCGCGCGCAGGTGCACCAGCGCGCTGAAGCCGTGCGCGCCGGGCATGTTCAGGTCCAGCAGCAGCAGGTCCGCGTCCGGATGCGCCTCCACCAGCGCGTACAGCGCGTCGACGCTGTCGGCCTCGTGCAGCACCGCACCCGGCAGGATCCGCTGCACGGCCCCGCGCAGAGCCTCGCGGAACAGCGGATGGTCATCGGCGATCAGGATGGTGGACATGGGAAGCCGGGTTTCGGGATTCGGGGTTCGGGATTGGCAAAGGCGGGGAGCAGGTGTCCCTGCCCCCCAGTGTGACCGAACGGAGCAGGGCCGTGCTCCTGCGAATCACCGATCGCGACTCCCGCCGACACAGACGGGTGTCTGGTCATCCCGGCGCCTACTTCACCTTGCGCTCGCTCACCAGCGACTCGACCACCGACGGGTCGGCCAGGGTGGAGGTGTCACCCAGCTGGTCCGGCGCGTTCTCGGCGATCTTGCGCAGGATGCGGCGCATGATCTTGCCCGAGCGCGTCTTGGGCAGGCCCGGCGCCCACTGCAGGTGGTCGGGCGTGGCGATCGGGCCGATCTCCTTGCGCACCCAGGCGACCAGCTCCTTCTGCAGCTCCTCGCTCTGCACCTCGCCCGCCTTGAGGGTGACGTAGGCGTAGATGCCCTGGCCCTTGATCTCGTGCGGGAAGCCGACCACCGCGGCCTCGGCCACCTTCGGATGGGCGACCAGCGCGCTTTCCACCTCGGCGGTGCCGATGCGATGGCCGGAGACGTTGATGCCGGCGTCCACGCGACCGGTGATCCAGTAGTAGCCGTCCTCGTCGCGGCGGCAGCCGTCACCGGTGAAGTAGGTGCCCGGATAGGTGCGGAAGTAGGTGTCGATGAAACGCTGGTGGCCGCCGTAGACCGAGCGCATCTGCCCGGGCCAGGAATCCAGGATCACCAGGTTGCCCTCGGCCGCGCCTTCGAGC
>JAEWAG010000330.1 GCA_023391775.1 Pseudomonadota bacterium
CCCCGGCCCGGTGCCGGGGTCACACGCCTGTCGCGGCAGCTGCGGGACACTGGGCGCCAGCAGGTTTCGCCGTGCCAAATGCCTGTTTTCCTTGCGATTTCCTGAACGGAGGTCGTTCCACCACCGCAATGCTGGGGAACCGCTCCCGGCGTTAGCAGTCCAACCCCCTGATTGCTAAGATGCCTGCCATGACCCAGACCATCCGTTCCACCGAGCTCGTCGCCAACAACCTGCCGGTCCCCAGCCCCCTCGGGTCGCTGGAGGCCTACATCGGCGCGGTGCACCAGATCCCGGTGCTGAGCGTCGAGGATGAACAGGCCCTCGCCCGTCGCTTCCGCGACAACGAGGACCTGGATGCGGCCCGCGAGCTGGTGCATTCGCACCTGCGCTTCGTGGTCCACGTGGCCCGCGGCTACAACGGCTATGGCCTGCAGCTGGGTGACCTGATCCAGGAAGGCAACATCGGCCTGATGAAGGCGGTCAAGCGCTTCGACCCGGACATGGGCGTGCGCCTGGTCAGCTTCGCCGTGCACTGGATCCGCGCCGAGATCCACGAGTTCATCCTCAAGAACTGGCGCATCGTCAAGGTTGCCACCACCAAGGCCCAGCGCAAGCTGTTCTTCAACCTGCGCAAGGCCAAGACCCGCCTGGGCTGGCTCAACGCGGCCGAGGTCAGCGCCGTGGCGAAGGACCTGAACGTCTCCGAGCGCGAAGTGCTGGAAATGGAATCGCGCCTGTCCGGACGCGATATCGGCTTCGATGCCCCGTCGGACGAGGACGACGACCATGCCCCGCCGTCGCCGGCCGCCTATCTGGTCTCGCATGACGAGGATCCGTCGCAGGCCTACGAGCGTGCCGACAGCGAAGGCCACAAGCTGGACCTGCTGCACGAAGGCCTGGCCGGTCTGGATGCGCGTTCGCGCGACATCATCGCCCGCCGCTGGCTGGACGAGGACAACAAGGTCACGCTGCAGGAGCTGGCGGACGAGTACGGCGTTTCGGCCGAGCGCATCCGCCAGATCGAGGCGAATGCGATGAAGAAGATGCGCTCCCTGCTGGCCGCCTGAGCCCGCTCCGCACCCGTACTGGACGGCCCGGTAACCCCGGGCCGTTCGCGCGTCTGCGTCCAGGGCCGCCATCGGCGGCATGACAAGCGCGGCAGTCACTGCGATGCTGGCGGCGCCTTCCGTTCCGACCCTCCGTCCACTCCTTCCTCGTCCGTGCCCCTGCCGTGAGCCAGTTACTGCTGCCGTTCGACCTGCTTGGCACCTTCGTGTTCGCCCTCAGCGGCGCCACCCTCGCGGTGCGCTACCGGCTGGATGTGTTCGGGGTGCTGGTGCTGTCATGTGCGGCGGCGGTCTCCGGTGGCCTGGCGCGCGATCTGATGATCGGCGCGCAACCACCCGCGGCGCTGGCCGACTGGCGCTACCTGGCCACAGCGATGCTGGCCGGCGTGCTGACCTTCTACCGGCACCAGACCATCGAACGGATGCGCAACCCGGTGCAGGTGTTCGACGCGTTCGGCCTGGCCCTGTTCGCGGTGCTGGGCACCAGCAAGGCGCTGGACTATGGGCTGTCCCCGTTCGCCGCGACCCTGCTGGGCATGCTCACCGGCATTGGCGGAGGCGTGATGCGCGACGTGCTGGTGGCGCGCATCCCGGTGGTGCTCAAGGCCGAACTGTATGCGGTGGCCGCGCTGGTGGGCGGCGGCGTGGTGGCGGTGGCCGAGGTGTTGGATCTGCCGCGCGGCGGGGCGATGCTGGCGGGTGCGGCGGCATGCTTCGGCCTGCGCTACATGGCCATCCGCCACGGCTGGCACCTGCCGGCGGCGCACCTGCCCGAGGACCGTGCCTGAGAACGCTAGCGGCGCGGTTGGTGCGCGCCGCGGCCGAGGATGATGCGGGCGGCGCGCTGCCTGCTCCAGTAGGCCCACGCCCAGTTCCAGAGCACCGCCACGCGGTTGCGGAAGCCGATCAGGAAGAACAGGTGGGCCGCCAGCCAGAACCACCAGGCCAGGGCGCCGGACAGGCGCAGCCCGCGCAGGTCCACGACCGCGGCCATCCGCCCGATCGTGGCCAGGTTGCCGAAGTCCCGGTAGCGGAACGGTCGTGACGGGGCGCCCTGCAATCGTGCCTGCAACACGCGCGCCACGTGGCGGCCCATCTGTTTGGCGGCCGGGGCGACGCCGGGCACCGGCGAAGCATCGGCCTGCCTGACCGCGGCCAGGTCGCCGGCGACGAAGATCTCCGGATGCCCGGGCACCGACAGGTCCGGCCCGACCGGCACGCGGCCGGCGCGGTCCAGCGGCACGCCAAGCGAATGCGCCAGCGGCGAGGCGGCAACGCCCGCGGCCCAGACGATCGTGCGGGAACGCACGTAGGTGTCGCCGAGCTGGTAGCCGCCGGCGTCGATGCCGCTCACCGGCACGCCGGTGCTGACTTCCACGCCCAGTTTCTGCAGCTGGCGTTGGGCTTTGTCCGACAGGTCCTGCGGAAAGGAGGCCAGTACCCGCGGCCCGGCCTCGATCAGCCGCACCCGCGCGCTGGCCGGGTCGATGTTCCGGAACTGGTCACGCAGGGTGTGGCGCGCAATCTCCGCCAGGGTGCCGGCCAGTTCCACGCCGGTCGGACCGCCTCCGATGATGGCGAACTCCAGCCATGCTGCGCGTTCGGCCGGGTCGGCACAGGCCTCCGCCTGTTCAAACGCCAGCAGCAGCTTGCGGCGGAGGTCCAGCGCGTCGTCCAGTGATTTCAGGCCCGGTGCATGCTCGGCCCACGTCTCGTTGCCGAAATACGAATGGGTGGCGCCGCTGGCCAGCAGCAGGTAGTCGTACCGGAGCGTGCGCCCATCTCCGAGGGCGACCGCGCGGGCAGCCGGATCAACGCCAGTGGCTTCGGCCAGGCGGATCTCCACGTTGCGCTGCCGGCGCAGGATGTGGCGCAGCGGCGCGGCGATGTCGGTGGCCGACAGGCCCGCGGTCGCCACCTGGTACAGCAGCGGCTGGAACAGATGGTGGTTGTGGCGGTCGACCAGGGTGATGCGCACGGGTGCCCAGGCCAGCGCGCGGATGGCCCACAGCCCGGCGAAACCGCCGCCGATCACGACCAGATGGGGAAGGTCGGAACGGTGTGCGGTCATCGCGGCCTCCAATGGTGCAGGTCAGGTGGATCGTGCTCGATGTGGAATGCCGGCGGGTGTAGTACGGCCCCCGTTGAAGCATGCGATACACGCGGTGACGTACCAGTGGAAGCCGCAGTGCAGCAGCGTGGACTTGCGGCCATGGCGGCCGTCGTGGCGCAAGCAGGCAACCCGCGCGCGCACCAGGAAGCGCGGCCGCCACGCGGGTGGTCTGCAGCCGTCGGCTGCGGCGATCGTCGCCAGGAGGCCACCCCGGCGAGGTAAGGCTGCAACGACGCCAAAGCACCATCGAGGCGCTGACAATGCCGCGCACGCGGCGGGCGGGCGCGAGACCCGGTCCTGCCGCATCCCGCATCGGCCGGTGATGGCGCGGCCGCCATCCATCGGCCGGTTCGCTGCCGCTGTGCCAGACTGCCGCCATTACGCGACCACGGTGCCCCCCATGTCCGAACCTGAAAAGCGCATTGCCCTGCTGATCGACGCCGACAACGCGCCAGCGGCCAAGATCGACCTGGTGCTGGCCGAAGTCGCCCGCCACGGCGTGGCCAACGTGCGCCGCGCATACGGCAACTGGAAGAGCCACAACCTCAAGGGCTGGGAAGCGGTGCTGCACGAGTACGCAATCCGCCCGATCCAGCAGTTCGCCTATTCCAGCGGGAAGAATGCCTCGGACATGGCCATGGTGATCGACGCCATGGACCTGCTGTATGCGCGCAACCTTGACGGCTTCGCCATCGTCTCCAGCGATGCGGACTTCACCCCGCTGGTGATGCGCCTGCTCACCGACGGCATGAAGGTCTACGGCTTCGGCGAGAAGAAGACGCCTTCGCCGTTCGTCAACGCCTGCTCCAAGTTCACCTACGTCGAGGCGCTGGGCAGCCCCGCGGCGGAGAACGGACAGTCCAGCAGCACCGTGCCCAAGGACGCGCAGGAGCTGCGCAGCGACGCGCGCCTGGTGCAGATGCTGCGCAGCGCGGTGGACGCCGGCAGCGGCGACGACGGATGGACCCGGCTGGACGTGGTCGGCAGCCAGATCGGCAACCAGGCCTCGTTCGATCCGCGCAACTACGGCTACCGCAAGCTCAGCGACCTGGTGAAGGCGACCGGCCTGTTCGAGATCCGCGAGGAGGGCAAGACCCTGTGGGTGCGCGACAAGCCGCGTCGCCGCGCGCCGGCGAAGAAGAAGGCCGGCTGAGCCGACGTCTGCGTCCCGCGGGAGCCGGCGGGAACCGTTGCCCGGCGCGGCGGTCAGTGGTGCTGGGCCAGGCCGCTGGAGAAGGATCTCGTGGAAGGCAGGGAAGGCAATCCGCGGCCAGGCGCGCCGGAG
>JAEWAG010000431.1 GCA_023391775.1 Pseudomonadota bacterium
CCAGCACGGCGGTGCGGTCGCCGGTCTGGATCTCGGTGGCGCGCACGTTGATCCGGCGGATGTCGCCCTCCGCATCCCCGACCACCACCCAGTCGCCGACCTTGACCGGGCGTTCGGCCAGCAGGATCAGGCCGGAGATGAAGTTCTGCACGATCGCCTGCAGGCCAAAACCGATACCCACGGACAGGGCGCTGGCGATCCAGGCGATGCGTTCCAGGCTCACGCCGATCGCGGCCAGCGCCATCGCCACGGCCAGCACCATGCCGGCATAGCCGACCAGGGTGGAGACCGAGGCGCGCATGCCCTCGTCCATGCGCGTGGTCGGCAGCAGGCGGCGCACCAGCCAACGGCGGAACAGGTGGAACAGCACGCTGGCGCCGGCAAACACCAGCAGCGCCCGGGCGATGTTGCCCGGGCTCAGCACCAGCTGGCCGATGGTGATGCCGCGCAGCAGCCCGAGGGTGCGGTCGACCAGGTCGGTGCCGCCGGAACCCCACGGCATCGCCAGGGCGATCAGCGCGAACAGCACCAGTACGCAGCGCAGCAGCACCGACAGGAGCACCGCGATCCGGTCCACGTGCCGCGGCTCGATGCCGAAACGCACGCTCATCCGCCGCCCGGCCGCGCCGCGCGAGGTGAGCACGGTGCAGGACAGGTCGTCGACGAAACGCATGGCCAGCCATGCCGCCGCGGCGACCATCACTGCCCAGGCCATCTGCATGGCCACGAAGGCCGACAGCGCCACGTAGCCGGTCAGCAGGCCCAGTACCGACAGGGCCACGCCCAGCCAGCCGAGGGTCAGGGCGATGTTCATCCACGGCCGGAAGTGGCCGCGTGGCGCCTCTGCGGTGCCGGCGCGGGCCTGCAGGCGCTGGATCCGCACCAGCACGATCAGTACCAGCCCGGTGACCAGTGCGGCCGACACCCCGGTCAGGCTGACCGCGAGTCCCAGGCTGGCCGAGGCCAAGGCCACGATCCGCTGCGCCAGCACCGACAGGGCGATGGCCAGGGCGGCCGGCAGCGGGAAGATGCGCAAGGCGCGCGCGCCGGCATCGGAAATCGCAGGCAGCCGCCATGACGGGCGGCGTACCGCCAGCAGGGTGTGGCCGACGGTGCTGGTGACCACCACGAACACGCCCAGGCCGAGGGCCAGGCTTGCCAGTTCGGCGAGCCGCGGTGGCGGGACGTCCGGGAGCAGCGCGCCACGCAGCAGCTGGCCTACGCAGATGGCGCCAAGCATCGCCAGCAGCACCCGCGCGATGGCCGGCGCGGAGCGCCGCAGCGGACCGGCGGGGACCCGGTTGGCGGCCAGCGTGGTGGCGCGCGTGGCCAGCCACCAGGTGCCCAGTGCCAGCAGCACCGCCAGGGCGATGCTCACCACCGGTTGCATCCCCGCTTCCCGCCAGTGCGCGCGCGTGGCCTTGGCGGCTTCCGCGCGCAGGGCCTGAAGGCGGGCGCGGTCGCGCGGGGCCGAGTCGGCCAGCTGGCGCCAGAATGCGGGCCGCCACGGCGGCGTGGTCCGCTCGGTCAGCACGCCGTAGAAGCGCTGCTGGCGCATGGCCGCGATCCGCTCCAGCAACTGCCCACCCTCGACGATCGCCAGGCGTGCCTGGCGCAGTTCCGCGTCCACCGCCGCCCGCTGCTCCTGCAGGCTCTGGCGCTCCAGGACCACGTCGCGGGCTTCCTCCTGGCCCTCGGCCACCTCGCCCAGCTCGGCCAGGCGCGCGTCCAGGCTCTGCAGTTCCGGCGTACGGCTGTCGATCAGCGCCTGCGCGGCGGACTGGATGCCAAGCACCGTCTCGCGGGCCTGCGCCAGCTCGGCATCCTCCTCGTACCGGTCCACCCGCTCGGAGATCGCCTGCAGCTGCTGGCGGTCCTTGTCCAGCGCGGGTTCGGCCGCCAGCGCCGGCAGCACGAGGCAGGCCAGGAACAGGAAGGCGAAGGTGTGCAGCAGGCGGTGGGTCCGACGCATGGACAAGGGCTTGGCCGACGGGGCCGCTACGTTAGCACCGGGCCTGCGACGGTCGTGCGCGGGCCGCGGGGGAAGGGGGGGCTGCCATCAGCGGCGGAGGCGCCGGCGGCGAAGGCCATGCGGCGTTGCCACGGGGCGTGGGGCCTGTGCGCGAATCCGGTGCGCTCGACGTACGCGAGCCCGCCATACGGGCCTTGCCCCGCGGGGCGACCTGGCTTTCACCCGCCCCGGCCGAAGCTGGGCGCCTGCGCGACGGAGCCGTAGCGGTGGAAGAACACGCGAGCACAGGTGAAGACCAGGCGCGGACCATCTGGACCGTGGGGCACTCCACGCGTGCCTGGGAAGAATTCATCGCGCTGCTGCGGGCACACGATATCCAGGCCATCGCCGACGTGCGCCGCTTTCCCGGCTCACGCCGGTATCCGTGGTTCGCCAGCGAGCACCTCGACCGTGCGCTGCCGGAGGAAGACATCGCCTATCGGTGGTTGCCGCAGCTGGGTGGACGCCGGCGTGCGCTGCCGGGCTCGCCCAATGGCGCCTGGCGCAACGCCGCCTTCCAGGGTTACGCGGACCACATGACCAGCGCCGAATTCGCCGAAGGCCTGGAACAGGCGCTGGAACTGGCCGCCACGCACTGCACCGCGCTGATGTGCGCCGAGGCGGTCTGGTGGCGCTGCCACCGGCGGCTCATCTCCGACCTGCTGCAGCACCGCGGCTGGCAGGTGCTGCACATCGTCGACCCGCGCGCGGCGCAGGAACATCCCGGCCATCCCGATGCCCGTGCCCGCGGTGAGGACCTGGTGTATCCGCCACGGCAGGCCGGGCTGTTTCCAGGCACGGACTAAGCCGTCGGCCAACCGGGCGGGCGTTCCCGGACCCGGGCTCAGATCAGTTCCGGCGTGTGTTTGCCGCAGTTGTAGCAGCGGCGGTAATCCGCCAGCTGCCGCCCGGACACGACCCGTCCCCGCCGCACGAATCCGGTCGGCCCGGCGCAGGAGCGGCAGTACGGCCCCTTGCCGGCTTCCCAGCGCTTCAGGCGCAGGACGAACAGCACCGACCACCCGGCCGCGACGACCCAGCCGGCGAGGAAGATCCAGTCCGCAAGGGTCTTGAAGGTCCCGCCGCCGCCGGCCCCGTCCAGGGTCCTGGCAAGCAGCGCCAGGGTCGTCGCCCCGGTCATCAGGAAGACGGCCGGCCACAACCCGCGTATCGCGATCGTTCCCCAGTGCATCGCTGTCCCCTTGGATGTCCTGGTGCAAGGGTGGCCCGGCCGGGTCGCACGGCCTGCGACCGCAACGGCGCCGGTCCCCGCTGGCCTGCGCCGGCCCTGTCCGGTTAGAATCGCGCCCCCGGCCGCGTCAGCGCCCGGTCCGCCGGAATAGCTCAGTTGGTAGAGCGGCGCATTCGTAATGCGTAGGTCGCAGGTTCGACTCCTGTTTCCGGCACCACTCCCGAACGCCCGGCCACGTGCCGGGCGTTCGTCTTTCCGGCCTCCGGACCGGCCGCGTCTCAGCTGGCGCGATGGGCGGCGGTTATCCTGCCGGCCTTCTGGATGAACGGACGAGCGATGGCCATGGCGAAGACGACGGGCAAGGCACGGACCGCCTTTGTCTGCGGCGAATGCGGTGCCGAGTACAGCAAGTGGCAGGGCCAGTGCGGCGAATGCCAAGCGTGGAATTCCCTGTCGCAGATCGTGCTCGAACCCGCATCCGGCGGCGGGGGCGTGCCCGCGGCGCGGCGCGGCGGCTGGGCCGGCAAGGTCGATCCGCCCAAGGTCACCGCGCTCAAGGACGTCACCCAGACCGCCGAGGTGCGGGTGTCCACCGGCATCGGCGAGCTGGACCGGGTGCTGGGCGGCGGCCTGGTCGAGGGCGCGGTGGTGCTGGTCGGCGGCGACCCGGGCATCGGCAAGTCCAC
>JAEWAG010000411.1 GCA_023391775.1 Pseudomonadota bacterium
CCCTGCGGGCGCAGCGTGACCCGGACGACGGCGGCGGCCGAGGGGCCGATCTGCAGGGCCGGCGAGGCCTCGAGGGTTCCGGCCTCGTGTTCGTCGACGCTGACGGCCAGCGATACGCGCTCGAAGCGCATCGAGACGCTGCTGTAGTTGTGCAGGCGCAGGTCTACGGTCCAGCTGCCGTCGGCCGCCACGGTCAGCTGCTGGATCGAGGCGGTGGGCGGGGAGATGCGCTTGGCCCCGCGCCCGCAGCCGGCGATCACCAGGGCCGCCAGGGCCAGCGCGAGGAAGGGAAGGATTCGCGATACAGCTCGTTTCATGCCGCCTCCATCGAAGTGCGCGGCAGGATACTACGGCGTTCCCGGCTCGCCATCGTCGTCCCCCGGCCCGGTGGCGGCCGGTTCCGGTCGCGGTTCACGCAGCGGCGCGCCGACCACCAGCGCGGACAGGTCGTAGCCCATCTGCTCGGCGCGGCTGCGCAGCTCGGCGAACACGGCCGCGTCCATCGACGGCTCGCGCGCCAGGATCCACAGATACTTGCGGTCCGGCTCGCCGACCATCGCCCACTGGTAGTCCGCGTCCAGCGCCAGCACCCAGTAGTCGGCCCAGACCATCGGCAGCCAGCCCAGCCAGTCCGGTGCGAAGCGCACCTGCAACCGGGCAGGCTCGTTCCCGACCACGCGGGCCACGCCGTCCACCGCGGCCAGTTCGCCGTCGGCGGTCCGGCAGGCGTTGCGCACCGCGATGCTGCCATCGCTGCGCAGGCTGTACTGGGCGGTGCTGTCGGCCGCGCAGCGGCGCTGGTAGGAGACCGGCAGGCGCGCGATCTCATGCCAGTGCCCGGCATAGCGGGACAGGTCCAGTGACTGCACGGGCACAACAGGCTGGCGGTCCTGCGCGGACGCCTGCGGCAGCAGGTGGCCGGCGAGCAGCAGCGTGGACAGGATCAAGGTGCGCATGCGGCCTCCGGGTTCGCGGCTGGCGGATGCTAGCACCGCAGGCGCCGGCCTTTCGTGCCGGGGGCGGGATGGCCTGTCTCAGTCCAGGCGCACGCGTCGTGGTCGTTGTCCGTAGCGGCGGACCTGCACCACTACCGGCGGCCCCTCGCGCAGGGCATTGGCCTGGGCGAGGGCGCGCGCCAGCTCCAGCGCGTCTTCCATCGACGTGTACGAGGCGATGGGGCGGTCCCCGTCCAGCAGGACGCACCCCCGGTGATCCTTGTTGACTGTCAGTAGGCGGCAATCCATGGCGGCAGGTCCCCGGATGCTGCGGCGGCCCGTTCCGCCGCGCGCCCGACTATGCACCGTGCGGCCGGGCCTGCCAATCGGAAGCCGGCCGAACCGCCTGTAGGAATTTCCCGCATCGTGCCGGCCGGCGGCCGGATCAGCTGCCCGGTCCCTGGAGGGTGGCCTGGCGCAGGCCATCCTCGGCCTGCTTGAGGGCGGCGGTATCCAACGGGCGGATCTGCCGGATCCGGCACGGCATCCGCCCGACCTCGCTGACCATGCTGCCGAGTGGGGTGATGCTGTCCGAATGGACCTGGAGGCGCGAGAAGTTGCTGTTGACCGCGATCGCCGTGGCGTAGTCCAGGTCCTGGCAGCGGCCGACCAGATCCACCAGCCAGGCCTCGCGGGGCCGGGTCCACAGCACCACCGCGTCGTCGCCAAGAGCGGTCCAGCCATGCAGCTGGCCACGCAGCGGCATGCTCGAAACCGGCGCGCCGGCATGGTCGACATAGAGCGCCAGGCGCTGCGGATCGCTCAGCCGTGGCGAGCTGGCACAGCCGGCAAGGCACATGGCAAACATGAGGAGCGCAGGCTGCAGGTACGGTTTCATCGTGGGAGCTCCGGAAAGCGTGCGACCCATCATCGCGCAGCTTCGACCTGCGTGGCTGAGAGGGACCGCAACATCCGTCGCACGGAATGCTTGTCGGATCCGGAAAGGCCCGTTATCATGCCGCCCCTCGCAGCGGTCAAACCGCAGCGCGGATGGCCGGGTAGCTCAGTTGGTAGAGCAGGGGATTGAAAATCCCCGTGTCGGGGGTTCGATTCCCTCCCCGGCCACCATCTACAGGACAAGGGTCTGCAGCAATGCAGGCCCTTTTTCTTTGCGCCATGCCTGCCACAGGCCCGCGCAT
Source organism: Pseudomonadota bacterium (assembly GCA_023391775.1). Lineage (GTDB taxonomy): Bacteria > Pseudomonadota > Gammaproteobacteria > Xanthomonadales > Xanthomonadaceae > Pseudoxanthomonas. Next base: position 2,135 of record JAEWAG010000411.1, read on the forward strand.
GAGCGTGGCGGGTGGCTGGGTTGTTGGCCACCGGCAGCCCGCGCTCACCTGGGCAAGGCTTTGGCTGCACCCGCGTGGTCATGCATCCGGCTGGGCAGTACATCCGGCCAACGACAGGTCCGCGTGCGCCGGCGCGACGTTCATCCGCATCGGGATCCTCGGGCATCCCCGACGGGGTCACCGTGTCCATCGCCGGCCTGGAAGCCGGCGACTGCCAGTGCCGCTTGCAACCGGACCTGGGCAGCCTGACGCGAGCGTGGTCAGATTCATTGTCCGGTGATGCGTGCCTGCAGCTCCGGACACTCGCGTGCTCCGCTCCCGGGGCCGGATGCGTGTTGTCGCCATGGCGGGGGCTAACGCCGCCGGATCGGGCGCGCTGCGGACGCTCCCTGTGGGTTGGGCTCGCGTGGTGCGGCGAGTCGGCGCCTGCCGCGCAGGCGGGTGGCCAGGGTCAGGTCGGGTGTAGGATTTTTCCTACCCCACGTCGCAGGCTTTCCCGACTTACAGAATGTGTCGGGTTTGGCATTCTGGCGCGGCCCCGGCAGGACGGCATGCACTGGAAAGGGATACCGCTCTGCCAAGGACCAGGCCGCCGGCAGGACGCCGGGCCGGGGCTTTCTTCTTGACCCGCGAGTCACACACGCGGGTTTTTCGAGTTCCTTACCTCGTCGGTGAAAACGGAACCCGGCAGCGGCACCAGCCCGCTGCCGGTGGATTTTTTTGTGCTGCCAACACGAGGTAGGCGCCGCACGGGCGACGTCGTCGTGCCGGGGCCCGCGGAGCTTGGGCTGGCCGTGCAGCCTGCTTCCATCGCCTGTCGCCTGTCGCCCGAACCGGAACCGGAACCTGAACCCGACCTCGACGCCGACCTCGACTC
>JAEWAG010000009.1 GCA_023391775.1 Pseudomonadota bacterium
CCCCCCGCCGGCACGGCGCCCATCCCCCTCCCCGGTAACTCCGGCCCGCGCGGACCCGGCCGCGCGTCCCCCCTTGCTCAGTGGCCGTCGCGCAGTGCGGTCAGGCCCGGACCGGCCAGCTTGGTCAGCAGGCTGTCGAGCATCTGTCGCTCGTTCTCGTCCAGGGTCGCCACCAGGCGCTGTTCGGCCGCCAGGGCCATCGGCGCGATCTCGTCATAGACGGTATAGCCGACCTCGGACAGCGCCAGCACGGAACGGCGGCGGTCATCGCTGTGGATCTCGCGCTTGATCAGGCTGCGCTCGAGCAGGCGCGCGACCGCGCGGCTGACGGCGACCTTGTCCATCGCGGTGCGCTCGGCCACCTCGTTGGCCGACAGGTCCGGGAAGCGCCCAAGCACGGCCATCACCCGCCACTCGGTGATCGCCAGCCCGAAACGCTTCTGGTACATGTCGGCGATGGTCTGGCTGACGCGGTTGGACAGCACGCTGAGGCGGTAGGGCAGGAAGCGCTCGAGTTCGAGGTGAACGTGGCCGGAAGCGTCCATGGCAGGAGCGGACCCGGGTACTTGGCTGGCATTTGCAGTCATTGCGGCAGGGCACCTTGCATGTGGTTGCACACGTAACTATAAAGAGGGTCTGTCCAAGACCCCGTTCCCCGGCGGGGAGCGATCAGGAAGCCATCATGAGCGTGCAACCGCAAGTCCTTTCGTCCACCGCCGCGCCCACTCCGGGCATGCCGGTGACCACTTTCGACAACCCCATGGGCATCGACGGCTTCGAGTTCGTCGAGTTCGCCGCGCCTGCCGGCCAGGGCGCCCAGCTGCACGACTACTTCCGCAAGCTGGGTTTCACGCGCGTGGCGCGGCACCGCACCCGTGCGATCACCACCTATCGCCAGGGCGACTGCACCTTCCTGGTCAACGAGGATCCGGATTCCTACGCCGCGCGCTTCGCCGAGCAGCACGGGCCCAGCGCCTGCGGCTTCGCCATCCGGGTCAGGAAGCTCGCCGAATGGGTGCGCACCCAGGCCCTCAAGAACGGCGCCGAGCCGTTCTCGCAGGAAGAAGAGCTGACCAAGGCCGTGGCCGCGCCGGTGATCAAGGGCATCGGCGGCTGCATGCTCTATGTGGTCGACCGCTATGACGCCAAGGGCACGATCCACGACCCGGACTACGTGTACGAGGACGGCGTGGAGCTGAAGCCTTCCGGCTTCGGCCTGACCTTCATCGACCACCTGACCCACAACCTCTACCACGGCAACATGGCCAAGTGGGCGGACTACTACGAGCGGCTGTTCAACTTCCGCGAGATCCGCTACTTCGACATCAAGGGCGCCAAGACCGGCCTGCTGTCCAAGGCCATGACCGCGCCGGACGGCATGGTGCGCATCCCGCTCAACGAGTCCTCCGACCCGAAGAGCCAGATCAACGAGTACCTGGACGTTTACAAGGGCGAGGGCATCCAGCACATCGCCTGCTTCACCGACGACATCTACGTCACCGTGGAGAAGATGCGCGAGGCCGGAGTGGAGTTCCTCGATACGCCGGACACCTACTTCGAGGTGATCGACCAGCGCATCCCGGACCATGGCGAAGACGTCGAGCGGCTGCGGCGCAACCGCATCCTGATCGACGCCGATCCGGAAACGGGCAAGCGCAAGCTGCTGCAGATCTTCACCCAGAACGCGATCGGCCCGATCTTCTTCGAGATCATCCAGCGCAAGGGCAACGAGGGCTTCGGCGAGGGCAACTTCCAGGCGCTTTTCGAGAGCATCGAGCGCGACCAGATGCGCCGCGGCGTGCTCTGAGACCGGCGAAGCCATGCAGCAGGAGCGCGCGCCGGCGTCCCCGGCGCGCGTTTGCGGGGACCACAGCGAGGCAACCATGGACAGCAAGCGCCCGGATTACATGACCGGCTTCGGCAACGAGTTCGCCACCGAGGCGGTGCCCGGCACCCTGCCGGACGGGCAGAACTCGCCGCAGCGCGTGGCCCACGGCCTCTATGCCGAGCAGATCTCCGGCACCGCCTTCACCGCGCCGCGTGCGCAGAACCGGCGCAGCTGGCTGTACCGCATCCGCCCGGCGGCGGTGCACGGCAGCTTCCAGCCGTTCGCCCAGCCGCGCTTCCACAACGATTTCGGCGCCGGGCCGGTGACCCCGGAGCAGCTGCGCTGGGATCCGCTGCCGCTGCCGTCGCAGCCGAGCGACTTCATCGAAGGCCTGTACACCGTGGCCGGCAACGGCTCGCCTGCGTCCCACGCCGGCGTCGCCATCCATCTCTACGCGGCCGACCGCGACATGGCCGGCCGCTACTTCTACGACGCCGACGGCGAGCTGCTGCTGGTGCCGCAGCAGGGCCGCCTGCGTATCGCCACCGAGCTGGGCGTGCTGGAGGTCGAGCCGCAGCAGGTGGCGCTGGTCCCGCGCGGCATCCGCTTCCGGGTCGAGCTGCCCGATGGCCCCTCGCGCGGCTACGTGCTGGAGAACTTCGGCGCGCACCTGCGGCTGCCCGAGCTGGGGCCGATCGGCTCCAACGGGCTGGCCAATCCACGCGACTTCCAGACCCCGGTGGCGGCCTACGAGGACCTGGAAGGCGACTTCGAGCTGGTGGCCAAGTTCCAAGGCCACCTGTGGCGCGCGCCGATCGGCCACAGCCCGCTGGACGTGGTGGCCTGGCATGGCAGCCACGCTCCGTGGCGCTACGACCTGCGCCGGTTCAATACCATCGGTTCGATCAGCTTCGACCACCCGGACCCGTCGATCTTCACCGTGCTCACCGCCCCCAGCGACACCCCCGGCACGGCGAACGTGGATTTCGCGATCTTCCCGCCGCGCTGGCTGGTGGCCCAGCACACCTTCCGCCCGCCGTGGTTCCACCGCAACGTGGCCAGCGAGTTCATGGGACTGGTGCACGGCGCCTACGACGCCAAGGCCGAGGGCTTCGTGCCCGGCGGCAGCTCGCTGCACAACTGCATGAGCGGGCACGGCCCGGACGCGGCGACGTTCGAGAAGGCCACGCAGGCCGACCTGTCACAGCCGGACCAGATCAGCGGAACGATGGCCTTCATGTTCGAGACCCGTGCCGTATTGCGTCCCACTGCGCAGGCGATGGACGCGCCGCATCGCCAGCGTGACTACCTGGAGTGCTGGGCCGGGCTGCGCCGGCATTTCAAGCCGCCGGCCTGAGCTGTCTCCGGCGCCTTCGCCCGCCGTTGACGAGGGCTGGGGCAGCCTCCGGACATGCGAGTCGTGCCGGGGGGGAACATGTCGTCATCGGGCAGGAAGATCGATGCGTGCCTGCTGGTCCTGGCCTTGAGCCTGGCCTCCTGCACGTGGACCTCGGACAGCGTGGCCGACGAAACGCTGCCCGCCCCGGCGCATCCGGACAGCGGCGGACGCGACGCGGCCTACGAGGACGTGGAAGCGGCGACGGTGCCGCCGGCCACCGTGCCCCACGCCGCGGCTGCCCTGGCGCCACTGTCCACCACCTTCGACGGCTATGGCCCGGTGCCGTTCGGCGCCGCCCCTGAAGCCCTGCGCGAGGCCTGGAGCGGCACGCTGGAGGGCAGCCCGGACCCGGCCGATCCCGCGGCCTGCTACTACCTGTTCCCGCAGCCGCGGCCCGCGGAGGGCCATGGCACCGCGTTCATGATCGAGGGTGGCCGCTTCGTGCGGGTGGACGTGGACCAGGCCGGCGCTGTCGCGCCGGGGGGTGGACGCATCGGCATGGACGCAGCGGAGGTTGTGGCGCTGTATCCGGGCCAGGTGGAGGAACAGCCGCACAAGTACCTCGAAGGCGGCGCATACCTGCGCATCGCCGCCGACCAGGGCCCGGCGGTGCTGGTGTTCGAGGTCGATCCGGACGGAGTGGTGCGTCGCTGGCGGGTGGGCCTGCCGCCGCAGGCCGATTACGTCGAAGGGTGCGGCTGAGCCCGCGGCAGGTCCGCGACGGGCCGTGCGCGCATAGAATCGGTCATCGGCGAGGGAGCGGACGCGATGGCGGCGACACTGGGATTGTTCGTGCTGGGCCTGCTGCTGCTGGCCGTCGGCGGTGATTCGGCGGTCAAGGGCGTATCCGGGCTTGCCCAGCGCCTGGGCCTGCGCCCGTTCGCGGCCGGCCTGCTGCTGCTTGCGATCGCCACCTCGCTTCCCGAGCTGGCGGTCAACGCGCGCGCGGTATGGCTGGGCCAGACCCATCTGGCGCTGGGCAACGCCATGGGCAGCACCCTGGCCAACCTCGGCCTGACCCTGGGACTGGCCGCGCTGGCCTTCCCGCTGGTGCTGCAGGCGCGGCTGCTGGCGCCGCTGCTGCTGGCGGTGGTGGTCGGCGCGGTGGCCATGGTCGGGCTGGGCCTGGACGGCTACCTGGGCCGGATCGACGGCGTGGTGCTGGTCGTGTCCTTCGTGGTCGTGCTGGCGCTCATCCTGCGCCGCGCCCGCAACGAGCCGGAGGCGGTGCAGGAGCGACTGGCGGCCTATGCGGCCACCCGTACCTGGCTGTGGCTGAACCTGCTGCGCCTGGCGATCGCGGCCGGCCTGCTGCACCTGGGCGCGCGCTGCGTCGTGGCCGGCGGCCTGGAGCTTGGCCAGGCGTGGAATCTGACCCCGCTGCTGGCCGGCCTGCTGCCGGTGGCCATCGGCACCGCGCTGCCGGAAGTGGCCGCGGCACTGGCCGCGGCGCGGCGGGGGCAGGGCGACATGGTGGCCGGGCACGTGTTCGGTTCCAGCCTGTGCAACCTGCTGCTGGTGATCGGTGCCACCGCGGTGGCCCAGCCGCTGGCCCTGCCGGCCTCGTTCGTACGCCTGGAGCTTCCGGCGCTGCTGGTACTGGCCCTGCTGGCCTGGCCGATGCTGCGCGGCGACCACCGCGTCTCGCGCGGCGAGGGCGGCGTGCTGATGGCGGTGTTCGCGGCCTGGGTGGCGCTGGAACTGCTGCTGCTCTGAAGGCCGCTCAGGCCTTCGGGCCCGGCGCGGCGTCTTCCTCGGGGCCGCGGCCTTCGCCCACCGGTTCCTTCTCCGGTACCGCCGGGTGTTCGGCCATGTGCAGCGACAGTGCGGCCTTGGCCATCAGGTGCGCGCTGATCGGCGCGGTGATGAACAGGAAGGCGGTGATCAGCAGTTCGCGCGGCTGCGGGTCGGTCTCGCCGAGCCAGTGGTAGCCGACCGAGGCCAGCAGCACGCAGCTGACGCCCATGGTGCTGGCCTTGGTCGGCCCGTGCAGGCGCTTGAAGAACTCCGACAGCTTCAACAGGCTGAAGGAGCCCAGCAGCATGAAGAACGTGCCGGTGGCCAGCAGCAGCACCAGGGCGATGGCGATGATCCAGCTCATTCGACGATATCCCTGCGCAGCACGTACTTGCTCAGCACCACGGTGCTGACGAAGCCGAGCATGGCGATGATCAGGGCGGCCTCGAAATAGACCGCCGTGTCCAGGTGCATGCCCAGCAGGATCAGCTGGGCGATGGCGGCCACCGAGAGCGTGTCCAGGGCCAGGATGCGGTCCGGCACGGTCGGGCCGCGCAGCAGCCGGTACAGCGCCATCAGCATCGCCAGGGCGGTCACGTGCATGGTCGCGACGATCGCCCAGCCGACCAGTGCCTGGGGGGTCACGGGAAGATCTCCATCAGCGGGGCCTCGTAGCGGGTCTTGATGTCCCGGATCACCGCGTCCGGATCGTCGAGGTTGAGCACGTGCACCAGCAGGTGGCGGCGGTCGTCGGACAGCGCGGCCGAGACCGTCCCGGGCGTGAGCGTGATCATGCTGGTGAGCGCGGCGATGCCATGCAGGTTCTGCATGTCCAGCGGCAGCCAGATGAAGCCGGGGCGGATCTCCTTCTCGTCGCCCAGCACCTGGCGGGCCACGGTGATGTTGGAGCGGATCACGTCCAGGGCCAGCACGCCGAGCATGCGCGGGATGATGCTGATCCGGCCGATGCGGGCGAACTCGCGGTCCAGGCGCGCGGCGAACGGCGGGATCACCAGGGCCAGCAGCAGGCCCATCAAGGCATGGCCGATGCTGACCTGGTCGTTCATCAGCAGCCAGAATACGAAGACCGTCACCGCCAGCGGCAGCGACGGCAGGATGCGCTTGCGCAGCGACCTGCGCCTGCTGTTGCCGTTCATGGTGCCCTCGTCTGCGACTGTGCCGCCCGCAGCTGGTCCACGTAACCGGCGGGCGACTTGAGCTGGATGCCGGTGGCACGGGTGTAGTCGAGCACCGGCGCGGCGGCCAGGACCATCGCGATGCCGTAGCCGATCAGCAGCAGGGTGGCCGCGTTCTCCAGCGGCCGGCTCGGCACGTAGGGCATCTCCTCGCGCGGCACGTAGTGCTGCACCTGCTCGGGCGAGGCATCCGGCCACGGCTCCTGGCGCCAGAACAGGCGGGTGCCGGCACGCGCCAGGCCGACCAGCATCATGAAGCTGCTGGCCAGCACCAGCAGCCAGACCCAGAACGTGGCCGGGCCCGGCGGCACCGCCTCCAGCATCACCAGCTTGCCGATGAAGCCCGACAGGGGCGGCAGGCCGGCCAGCGACACCGCCGCCACCAGGAACAGCGCGGCCGGCAGGGAAGAGTCAGGCAGCGCCGACACCATGTCCTTGCGGTCGCTGGCCGCGCCGCGGCGGCGGCGCACCAGGTCGGCCAGCAGGAACATGGCCGCGCCGGCGAAGGTGCTGTGCGCCAGGTAGTACAGGCCGGCGCCGATGGTGCCGGCGCTGTCCAGCGAGAAGGCGATGAACAGCGTCGCCGCCGAGGACAGCACCAGGTAGGCGGCCAGCGAGCGCAGGCGGCGCGCGGCCAGCACGCCCAGTGCTGCAAGCGCCAGGGTGATGCCGCCCAGTACCAGCAGCGTGGGCCAGGCGAACCCGGCCACCGGACCGTCCAGGCCGAACACCAGCGTGCCCACCCGCAGCACCGCGTACAGGCCGACCTTGGTCATCACCGCGAACAGGGCCGCCACCGAGGCCGGTGCGTGCGCGTAGGTCTCCGGCAGCCACAGGTACATCGGCAGCAGCGCGGCCTTGGCGCAGAACACCACCAGCAGCAGGCCGCCGGCGGCCTGGACCAGGGCGCGATCCTCCGTCGCCACGCCGGCCACCCGCACGGCCAGCTCGGCCATGTTGAGCGAGCCCAGCAGGCCGTAAAGCAGGCCCAGCGCGATCAGGAACAGGGTCGAGGCGGCGATGTTGAACGAGACGTAGTGCAGGCCGGCGCGCAGCCGTTCGCCGCGGCCGCCGCTGAGCATCAGGCCGTAGGAGGCGATCAGCAGGATCTCGAAGAACACAAAGAGGTTGAACACGTCGCCGGTGAGGAAGGCGCCGTTCAGGCCCATCATCTGGAACTGGAAGAACGCATGGAAGTGCGGCGCGCGCCGGTCCCAGCCGGCGCAGGCGTGCAGCAGGCAGGCGGTGCCGAGCAGGGCCGCCACCAGCAGCATCATCGCCGCCAGCCGGTCCACCATCAGCGCGATGCCGAGCCTTGCCGGCCAGTCGCCCAGCAGGTAGACCGAGATCTCGCCGGTGCCGGCGCGGCGCACCAGCAGCGCGGCCAGGATCACCATCAGGCCCATCGACACCCAGGCCACCACCCGCTGCGGGCCCATGCCGAAGCGGCGGTGCTCGAACATCAGCGCCAGCGCGGCCGCCAGCAGCGGGACCAGGGTCGGCAGCAGGGTCAGGTGCGTGCTCATGCGCGGGTCTCCCGGTCGGGCGAGGAAATCGCGCCGGTGGCGGGGACCGATTCGTTGCCGGCGACCAGTTCCGCCGCATGCGCGGCGTCGCGGGCCTCGTCATGGCGCTGCTGCTCGCGGCGCTGGAACTCCAGCTCGGCGCTGCTGCCGTCGATGTGATCGGAGTTGTTGTCCGAGCGGCTGCGGATGGCCAGCACGATGATCACCGCGGTCATCGCGAAGGCGATCACGATCGCGGTCAGCACCAGCGCCTGCGGCAGCGGGTCGGTGTAGTAGGCCGGCTCGGCGGGAATGCCCTTGCGCAGCACCGGCGGCTTGCCCGCCACCAGGCGCCCGCCGCCGAAGATCAGCAGGTTGGTCGCGTACGACAGCAGCGTCAGCCCCAGGATCACGTCGAAGCTGCGCGCACGCAGCAGCAGGTAGACCCCGGCCGCGGTCAGGATGCCGATCGCGCTAGCCAGCGCCAGTTCCATCAGGGGGCCTTCCTTGCGTGCATCAGCCAAGCTCTCCGGTGCGGGTGGAACGCTGCCCCGGTTCGATCACGCCCAGGCGGGCCACGCGGGTCCGCGAGGGGCGGATGGTGCCGAGCATGGACAGGATCAGCATCGCGCCGCCGAACACCACCAGGTACACGCCGGTGTCGAAACCGATCGCGCTGGCCAGCGGCAGCTCGCCGACCAGGGGCAGGTGCAGGTCGAGGTGGCCGCTGGTCAGGAACGGCACGCCGAACAGCATCGAGGCCGCACCGCTGAGCGCGGCCACGATCAGGCCGATGCCGATGCAGCGGATGTAGTCGAAGCCGAAGCGCGACTCCACCGAGGCCGCGCCCTGGATCACGTACTGGATCAGCAGCGGCACGGCCAGCACCAGGCCGGCGATGAAGCCGCCGCCGGGCGCGTTGTGGCCGCGCAGGAACAGGAACACCGACACGGTCAGGGTCAGCGGGAACAGGATCTGGGCCAGGTCGGCCGGCACCGGCAGCTTGACCGGCGGGCCGGACATGACCTTTTCGGGGGCCATCCGCGCGCGCCGCAGCAGGGCGTGCACGATCAGCGCGGCGACGCCGAACACGGTTATCTCGCCGAAGGTGTCGAAGCCGCGGAAATCCACCAGGATCACGTTGACGACGTTGCGGCCATACGCCTCCGGCAGCGAGCGCGCGAGCATCTCCACGCTGGCCGCGTCCGGACTGGCATCACGGGTCATCATCGCGTAGGCCAGCACCGCCACGCCCAGGCCGGCGGCGGCGGCCACGCCGATGTCGCGGTAGCGGCGCAGCGGACGGCGCTCCGGTGGCGAGCGCGGCGGCAGGTAGTGCAGGCCCAGCAGCAGCAGCGCCAGGCTGACCATCTCCACCAGCAACTGGGTCAGGGCCAGGTCCGGGGCGGACAGGAACACGAAGCCCATCGACACCATGAGGCCGATGCCACCGACCACCATCAGCGCCAGCAGGCGCTGGCGGTACAAGCGCAGGGTCCACGCCGTGGAGGCGACCAGGATCAGCCACAGGGCCCAGCCCAGCAGCGGCATGGACTGCGGCGCGCGCAGCGCCGGCAGCGAGCCACCCCCGAGCGCGTCGACGAACGGCAGGGCGCCGGCGGCCAGTGCGGCCAGCACAAGGAGCAGCATGCTGCGCTGCACGCTGCCGTTGGCGATGCGCCGGGTGAAGCGGTTGGCCAGCGCGTACAGCGCCTCCATGTTCCAGCGGAACAGGTTGCGGCCCAGCGAATCGCGGACGATGGCGTGCAGGTCGAACAGGCGGCGCAGGCCGAAGTACAGGGCGATGCCGCCGACGATGCCGCACAGGCTCATCAGCAGCGGCACGTTGAGGCCATGCCACACCGCCAGGCTGTAGTCGGGCATGTCCGCGCCGAGGATCGCGCCGGCGCCGGCATGCAGCACCGGCGCGATGGTGAGGGCCGGGAACACACCCACCGCCACGCACAGCACCACCAGCACCTCCACCGGGATCTTCATCCAGCGCGGCGGCTCGTGCGGCACGCGGTCAAGGTTGCGCGGGCCCCTGCCGAAGAACGTCTCGTAGACGAAGCGCAAGCTGTAGGCGACGCCGAAGATGCCGTACAGCAGGGCCGCGATCGCCACGGCCATGCGCATGTAGCCATGGCCGGAGATCTCCAGCGCCTCGGTGAAGAACATCTCCTTGGACAGGAAACCGTTGAGCAGCGGGATGCCGGCCATCGCCAGCGAGGCGATCACCGCCAGTGCGCTGGTCATGGGCATGTAGCGCCGCAGGCCACCGAGCCGGCGAATGTCGCGGGTGCCGGTCTCGTGGTCGATGATGCCGGCGGCCATGAACAGCGAGGCCTTGAAGGTGGCGTGGTTGAGGATGTGGAACACGCCGGCGACCACCGCCATGGGCGTGGACAGGCCGAACAGCAGGGTGATCAGGCCCAGGTGGGAGATGGTCGAATAGGCCAGCATGCCCTTGAGGTCATGCTGGAAGATCGCGAACCAGGCACCGACCAGCAGGGTCGCCGCGCCCACGCCGCTGACCACGTAGAAGAACAGGTCGCTGCCGGCCAGGGCCGGGTGCAGGCGTGCCAGCAGGAACACGCCGGCCTTCACCATGGTCGCCGAGTGCAGGTAAGCCGAGACCGGGGTCGGCGCGGCCATCGCGTGCGGCAGCCAGAAGTGCAGCGGGAACTGCGCGCTCTTGGTGAACACGCCGGCCAGCACCAGGCCCAGGGCCCACGGATACAGCGTGCTGGAGCGGATCAGGGCCCCCGAGGCGAGAACCACGGCCAGGTCGTAGCTGCCGACGATGCGCCCGATCAGCAGCACGCCGCCGAGCAGGGCCAGGCCACCGCCGCCGGTGATCGCCAGCGCCATGCGCGCGCCCTCGCGCGCGTCCTGGCGGTGGGTCCAGAAGCCGATCAGCAGGAACGAGCTGATGCTGGTCAGTTCCCAGAACACCAGCATCAGCAGCAGGTTGCCGGCCAGCACGACGCCGAGCATCGAGCCCATGAACAGCAGCAGGTAGCTGAAGAACCGCACCGCGCTGTCGCGCGGGGACAGGTAGTAGTGCGCGTACAGCACCACCAGCGCGCCGATGGCCAGCACCATGCCGGCGAACATCCAGGCCAGCCCGTCCATGCGCAGGACCAGATCCAGGCCGACCTGCGGGATCCATGCGTGCTCCCCGCGCACGACCCAGCCCCGCAGCACCGAGGGGGTGAGCCAGGCCAGCGCGAGCAGGCCCAGCAGCGGAGCAGCCCCGGCAACCCATGCGGCCACGGCGCGTGAACTGGGGCGCAGCAGGGCCAGCAGCGCCGCTGCCAGGAAGGGCAGGGCGAGGAGGGTTTCCAGGAATGGGATCATCCGGGGCGGTCGTCGGGGCCGTCGAGGTGAATCCCGGAGTTTAGCAGCGTGAAACGGCTGCGCCGCGTGTTCGCGAGGCGGACGCTGTGTCCGGCCACCGCAGGCGCCGCTTCAGTACTTCCAGCCCATCCGCCGGTAGCAGTGCGCCATCACCCAGGCCGGCCCGATCAGCAGGTAGACCAGGTCGGTGAGGAAGCTGGGGCGCCGGCCCTCGTAGTGATGGCCGATGAACTGCGCCACCCAGCTGGCGACGAACACTGCCACGCCGGCGCCAAGCAGGGCCTGCAATCCCAGGCGCTGCTCCACCAGGCGGCAGGTGCAGCCGATCACGAAGAAGCTGGCCAGCATGCCCAGGCCCAGCCGGCGCGAGAGGCGGTTGTAGAAGGACCAGGCGAAGAACATCACCAGCGCGGCCCAGATGCCGGTACGGGTCCAAGTGCCGAACACCGGCACGCACCAGACCAGGGCCACTACCGACCACAGGATCGCGGGCACCGCCACCAGATGGATGCGCCGGTTCAGGGCGTTGCGGTGGTCGGCCGAATACAGGGCGAAATAGCGGTCCAGCGGCCGCTGCGCACTTGCGTCCATCGACTCTCCGGATCAGGCACGGGCCCGCTGCGAGCATAGCCCGCCGCGCAGGGCGGCGGGACTGGCGGGCGCGACGCGGCCCGCGCCGGCGCAGGCGACCGAGATGCCCGCC
>JAEWAG010000013.1 GCA_023391775.1 Pseudomonadota bacterium
ACAGGCGCTGGCGCTTGGTGACGTCGCGCGACATGCGACGCATCTGGCGCTTCACCGCGGCGGCGGCCTTGCGCTTGCGCTCCTGGGTCGGCTTCTCGTAATACTCGCGCTTGCGGGTTTCGGCCAGGACACCGGCCTTCTCGCAGGTGCGCTTGAAGCGACGCAGCGCAAACTCGAAGGGCTCGTTCTCGCGGACTTTGACGCTGGGCATGGAATCTCCGGGACACAAAATACCGGGGCGCGCCCGGTGAGCCGCGTATGATAGCCACCTCTCCCGGCGGTCTGCAAGCCCGTGCGTGGTCCGCAGCCGGATCCGCCTTCTCCCCCTCCTTCGGAAGTCCCGTCCCATGCGTGTCCTTGGCATCGAAACCTCCTGCGACGAAACCGGCGTGGCCGTCTACGACACCGCCCCGGGTGCCGGCCTGCTCGCGCACGCGGTCTACAGCCAGATCGCGCTGCATGCCGAATACGGCGGGGTGGTGCCGGAACTGGCCAGCCGCGACCACGTGCGCAAACTGTTGCCCCTGGTCCGGCAGACCCTGGCCGAGGCCGGCCTGTCGACCGCGGACCTGGACGGGGTGGCCTACACCGCCGGCCCTGGCCTGGTGGGTGCGCTGCTGGTCGGGGCCGGCACCGCCCGCGCCCTGGCCTGGGCGCTGGATGTCCCCGCGGTTGCCGTGCATCACATGGAAGGCCACCTGCTGGCACCGCTGATGGAGGACAACCCGCCGCCGCCGCCGTTCGTGGCGCTGCTGGTGTCCGGCGGCCACACCCAGCTGGTGGCGGTGGACGCGATCGGCCAGTACCGGCTGCTCGGCGAGACCCTGGACGATGCCGCCGGCGAGGCCTTCGACAAGACCGCCAAGCTGATGGGCCTGCCGTATCCCGGTGGCCCGCAGCTGGCTGCGCTGGCCGAGCAGGGCACGCCGGGCGCGTTCCGCTTCTCGCGGCCGATGACCGACCGCCCGGGGCTGGATTTCAGCTTCAGCGGCCTGAAGACCCAGGTGCTGCTGGCCTGGCAGCAGTCCGACCAGGCCGCGCAGACGCGTGCCGACATCGCCCGCGGCTTCGAGGATGCGGTGGTCGACACCCTGGCGATCAAATGCGAGCGCGCGCTGGATGCGGCCGGGAGCAACACGCTGGTGGTCGCCGGTGGCGTCGGCGCCAACAAGCGCCTGCGCGCGCGGCTGCAGGCCATGTGCGAGAAGCGCGGTGGCCGCGCCTGCTTCCCGCGTCCCTCGCTGTGCACCGACAACGGCGCGATGATCGCCTTCGCCGGCGCGCTGCGCCTGCAGGCCGGCCAGCACGAGGATGCATCGGTGCGGGTGACGCCGCGCTGGGATATGGCGGCGTTGCCGCCGCTGGCGACAACGTCGCCGTGACCGGTGATTCGAAGGGCGAAAGCGAACAGCGGGTCGCAAAGCGTTGTGATGCCGCTTGTTAACATCGTCCCCGCACACACCCTTCGATGGCCGCATGCCCGGCCGTCGAAATCACGAATCAGCAATCACGGTTCCCAATGGACAAAGTATTCATCGAAGGCCTGGAGATAGATGCGCTGATCGGCATCTATGACTGGGAACGCAGGATCCGCCAGACCCTGCGCCTGGACCTGGAAATGGCTTTCGACAACCGCCGACCCGCGGCCACAGACGACATCGCCGACACGCTCGACTACAAGGCCGTCAGCAAGCGCCTGATCGAGTACGTGCAGCAGTCCGGCTTCGGCCTGGTGGAAACCCTGGCCGAGCGCTGCGCGGCGCTGGTGATCGAGGAGTTCGGCGTGGAGTGGGTGCGGCTGAAGCTGTCCAAGCCCGGTGCCGTGCGCGGCGCGCAGGCGGTGGGCGTGGTGATCGAGCGCAGCGCGGGAGGTGCGGCATGAACGCGCTGCACGGATTGGCGAACGGGTTCCAGCTGCGCGGGCTGGACCGCGTGCAGGCGATGCTGGAGCCATGGCCGTGGGCCTGGCCGTCGCTGCTGCTGGCACTGCTGCTGCTGGCCGCGGTCCTGGCCAACTTCATCACCCGGCGGATCCTGCTGCGCGGGCTGCGCCGGCTGCTGCACATGCTGGCCGACCACACCGGCAAGGCCGGGATCGCTGACATGCGGGTGATCCCGCGCCTGGCCAACGTGGTGCCGGCGCTGGTGATCTCCTCCGGCGTCGGCTGGATCCCGGGCCTGCCGCCGGCGCTGGTGGCCTTCGTCCACGGCGCGTGCCAGGCCTGGGTGGTGCTGACCCTGGCCCTGGCGTTCTCGCACGCGCTGGATGCGGTCAACGAGCTTTACGAGCGTCGCCCGGACGCACGCAACAAGCCGATCAAGGGTTACCTGCAGGTCGCCAAGATCATCATCTTCGCGCTGGCGGGCCTGTCGATCGTGGCCACCCTTGCCGGGGTCAAGCTGCTGCACCTGCTTACCGGCCTGGGTGCGGCGACCGCGGTGCTGATGCTGGTGTTCCAGGACACGCTGCTGTCGCTGGTGGCCAGCGTGCAGATCAGCGGCGATGGCCGCGTGCGCATCGGCGACTGGATCGAGATGCCCAGCCAGAATGCCGATGGCGACGTGATCGACATCGCCCTGCACACGGTCACGGTGCAGAACTGGGACAAGACCGTCACCACGATTCCGACCAAGAAGCTGATCAGCGAGTCGTTCAAGAACTGGCGCGGCATGCAGGAGGCCGGCGGCCGCCGGATCAAGCGCGCGCTGTACCTGGACCAGTCCAGCGTGCGCTTCCTGGAGCCGGACGAACGCCAGCACCTGGGCGGCTTCGTGCTGCTGCGCGAGTACCTGGCGCAGAAGGAGCAGGAGCTGGCGGAGTGGAACACGTCGCTGGGTGCCGACGGCACGCTGCCGTACAACGCACGCCGGATTACCAACCTCGGCACCTTCCGCGCCTACGTGGAGCGCTACCTGCGCCGCCATCCCAGCGTGCACCAGGACATGACCCTGCTGGTGCGGCAGCTGCAGCCGGGCGCCGATGGCATCCCGCTGGAGATCTACTGCTTCACCAATGACACCCGCTGGGCGGTGTACGAGGGCATCCAGTCGGACATCTTCGACCACCTGCTGGCGATCCTGCCGGAGTTCGGCCTGCGCGTGTTCCAGCAGCCGGGGGGGGCGGATTTCCGTGCGCTCGTGGCGGCGACCCCGGAGCGGGGGGCGTCGTCCCCGGCAGGGAACGAAGCGCTGGAGCAGTCGCCCCGCTGAAGGTGTCGCGGGGCGGGGCGCAAGGTCGACCCGTAGTGCGCGGCAGGCGCGCGTCTGGATTCACCACGCGCGCCGCCCGGTGCGATCACCGGCACACGCCGAAGCCTGCGGCCCGGGCCCGCGGAGGGCGTCACGGCCCTGCGTCTACGCCGCCTGTCCTGTCGCGCGGCGCCGGGCCCCCGGCATCCGCAGCGCAATAGCCGGGCGGGTGCAGCGGAACGAACCGGGGGTGCCCGGCAAGGCTGACCACGCCGGAATCCGCGGACCGGCCGCGGCTCGCGAAAAACCGCGCCGCCTGTTCCGTGTAGTCCGCCGGTGCTTGCACGTTGCAGATGCCCATGCGCTCCATGTCCGCGACCGAGAGCGTGTAGGAGTAGCTGAACCTGTCCGCGGGCACGTCGGGAAGGTCCAGATGGTCCTCCAGGCACACGCCGCGTCCGTCGATTCCGGTGCCGGCAAAGAAGCGTGCGTGTGCCGTGCGCATCTGCCGCGCGTAGTCCGCCAGCTGCACCGCCCAGGCGTCGATCTGGTGCGCCGGGTACCCCGCCGCGTCGTCGCCGCCCCGCATGAACCCGAATCCATCGGCCAGCTGCCTGCGAAGGTGTGCAGCGACAACCCTGGGGTCCTCGAGGGCCGCACTCGGGCAGGAGTTGTGCCATACCACCACGGCGCCTGGCGAGATCACCTTGCGCGTGGCCCCGGTGAATACGTAACTGGCGCAGGCAGAGCCACAGCCCGGCGGCACCACGACCACCTCGAGGCCGTACTGGCGTACCAGTTCACCTACCGCAAGTCCGACCAGTGCGTCCCCACCGGGCGAGGCGACCCGCAATTGCCGCAGCTGCACCGGCGCGTGGCGCAGCTGCTCGCGCAGCGGCTCGAGCATGTCGTCGTACAGCTGGCCATACAGGTGGATGGCGTCGCCCTCGATGAAGCTCACCGCAGGCCGGCTGCGCCACAGCTGATCGACCGGCACGGGCGGGGTTGCGCCCGGGGTTGCCGCCGCGGCGGCCACGGCGAGTATCGCTATCCAGCCCATGCGCGGTCCCTGCGTCCATGTCCTTGGCCGAGTCTGGAGGGATGGATGGGCAGCGGGCAAGGCCGGGTCTGGCGCCATGCAGTTGGAGCGACACGGGCGGCTGCTAGAATCCAGGCGTCCCTGGACCACTGGCACCCATGACCTACTGCGTCGGCATCGAAGTGGACGAAGGCCTGGTCTTCGCCGCGGACACCCGCACCAACGCCTCGCTCGACGACGTGCGCGTGCACCGCAAGCTGCACGTGTTCGAGTATCCGGGCGAGCGCGCGTTCGTGCTGATGACCGCGGGCAACCTCGCCACCACGCAGCTGGTGGTTTCGCGCCTGCGTCGCGACGCGGCCGACCCGTCGGCCACGCGCAGCCTGCGCACCTTCGACCACCTGTTCGAGGTGGCCGCCTACGTCGGCGAGGTGCTGGTGGACAGCCAGGTCAAGGTCCGTCCCGGCGATGCGGCCGAAGGGATAAGCACCCAGGCCACGCTGATCCTGGGGGGGCAGATCGCCGGTGAGCGGCATGGCCTGTACATGATCTATCCGCTCGGAAACTGCATCGCCGCCTCGCCGGAAACCCCGTACCTGCAGATCGGCGAGTCCAAGTACGGCAAGCCGATCCTGGACCGCATCATCCGCCCGGGCACGGCGCTGGACGATGCCGCGCGCTGTGCGCTGCTGTCGCTGGATTCGACCATCCGCTCCAACCTGTCGGTGGGCCTGCCGATCGACCTGGCGCTGCTGCGCAGCGGTGAGCTGCGCATCGGGCAGCACACGCGGCTGGACGCGGATACACCGTTGTTCGCGGAAATCCATGCCACGTGGTCGCAGCGGCTGGAGCGCGCGGTGCAGGGCCTGCCGCGCTTCCCGTGGGAGGCGGACGTTGCGACCGCCCCCGCCGATGACCGCAACGACCCTCCCCACCGGCCCTGACAGGCGCCCCATGCAAGAACCCGCTTCCGCTCCCGCCCCGGGCGTGGTCACCGTGCTGCTGAGCCTGGGCAGCAACATCGAGCCCGAGCGCTACCTGCGCGCCGCGCTGGACGAGCTGGCCGCCACCTTTGCGGGGCTGGTGGTCTCGCCGGCCTATCGCACGCCCGCGGTCGGCTTCGATGGCGCCACCTTCATCAACAACGCCGTGCGCGTGCAATGCGACTGGTCGCTGCCGCGCATGGAGCAGTGGCTGCATGGGCTGGAAGACCGGCACGGCCGGGTGCGCACCGGTCCGCGCCTGTCCGACCGTACGTTGGACGTGGATGTCGTTTTCCACGGCGACCTGGTGCTGCGCGACGGTGACAAGGTGCGCATCCCGCGCCCTGAGCTCAAACACGCCTTCGTGCTCAAGCCGCTGGCGGACATCGCCCCGGAATTCGTCGATCCGCTCAGCGGCCGCAGCCTCGCGCAGCTCTGGCGCGACCACCCGCAGCACGACCAGCCGTTCGAGGTGGTGCCGCTCTGAGGCGGCCTAGCGGGTGCGGCCGCCGTCCACGTGCAGCACCTGCCCGGTGACGTAGGCAGCGTCTGAAGACAGCAGCCAGGCCACCGCCGCGGCGATGTCTTCCGGCGTGCCGGCGCGGCCCAGCGCGGTGTCGCGCAGGATGGCCTGGCGCGCGGCATCGTCCTGGGCCTGCTCCGGCCACAGGATCGCGCCCGGTGCCACCGCGTTCACCCGCACCGCCGGCGCCAGTGCCTGCGCCAGGCCGCGGGTCAGCGATACCAGCGCCGCCTTGGCTGCCGAGTACAGCGGGTGGTCATGCAGCGGCGTGCGGGCGTACAGGTCGGCCAGGTTGACGATCGCGCCGCCGCTGGCGCGCAGGTGCGGGGCCGCGGCCTGGGCGAGGAAGAACGGTGCGCGCGCGTTGACTGCCAGCAGCGCATCCCACTGCGCCGGGGTGGCCTGCTCCAGCGGGGTGGGGAAGAAGTTGGAGGCGTTGTTCACCAGCCCGTCCAGGCGCCCGTAGCGGGCCACGGCCTGCTGCACCAGCGGGGCCAGCGCCTCATGCAGGCGCAGGTCGGCCTGCAGCACCAGCACACTGCCCGGGCGTGCCGCATCGAGCGTGGTGGCCAGGTCGTGCATGTCCGTGGCGGAGGCGTGGCAGTGCAGGGCCAGGTCGCGGCCTTCGGCATGCAGGCGCCTGGCGATCGCCGCACCGATGCGGCGCGCGGCGCCAGTGACCAGGACCACGGGGCGGGGGTGGGGCATCGTGCACACGCTCGCTCGGCTATGCTGGCCATTCTCCACGCCGTACCGCATCGATGCATCCCCAGACCGATCTTCCGGAGCCCACGCCCGGTGCCCTGCACCACAGCCAGGTCCTCACCGACCACATCCGCGCGGAGATCCGTGCAGCCGGTGGCGCGATCCCGCTGTCGCGGTTCATGGAGCTGGCCCTGTACGCGCCGGGCCTGGGTTACTACAGCGCCGGCGCGACCAAGTTCGGCCCGGCCGGCGATTTCGTCACCGCGCCCGAATCGGGGCGCCTGTTCGCGGCAACCGTATCGGGCGTGCTCGCCCACGGCCTGCGCCAGCTGGGTGCCCATGCGCGGATGCTGGAGGTCGGCGGTGGCAGCGGCGCGTTCGCCGAGGTGGCGCTCAAGCGCATGCTCGAGCTGGACGCACTGCCGGACCGCTACGCCATCCTCGAGCCCAGCGCCGACCTGCGCGAGCGCCAGCGCGAGCATCTGCAGCGCACCCTCATCCCCACCGTGTTCGAGCTGGTGGAGTGGCTGGACCGGCCGTTCGAGGACGAATGGGACGGGTTGCTGTTCGCCAACGAGGTGATCGATGCGCTGCCCACGCCGCGCTTCACCGTGCGCGGTGGCCAGGTGTTCGAGGAATACGTGGCCCTGGACGGCAACGATGGCTTCATGCGCGTGGACCGGCCGGCCGACGCGCTGCTGGAAGCGGCGGTACGCCACCTCGAGCGCTACCTGGAGCAGCCCTTCGCCGAGGGCTACCGCTCCGAGCTGCTGCCGCAGCTGCCGTACTGGCTGCAGGCCATCGGCGGCGGGCTGCGCAGCGGCGGCATGCTGTTCTTCGACTACGGCTACGTGCGCCGCGAGTACTACCAGCCGCAGCGCACCGACGGCACCCTGCGCGCCTTCTACCGCCAGCGCATGCACGAGGACGTGCTGCGCTGGCCGGGGCTGCAGGACATCACCGCGTCGGTGGACTTCACCGCACTGGCCGAAGCCGGTACCGGCGCCGGCCTGGACCTGGCCGGCTACTGCAGCCAGGCCAGCTTCCTGCTCGGCAACGGGATCGACACGCTGCTGGCCGATGCCGAGGCGCGGACCGACGAGGCCGGGGTGCTGCGCCTGCGCCAGGAGCTCAAGCGCCTCACCCTGCCCGAGCAGATGGGCGAGCGTTTCCAGGCGATGGCCTTCACCCGCGACATCGAGCTGGACACCGCGTTCCTGCTCGGTGACATGACCTGGCGCCTGTGAGCGGCGGCGTGTTGAAGCCGCTGCGGCGGCCGCTGCTGTGGCTGGGCCTGTGGCTGCTGGCGGTGGCCGTGGTCTGCGTGGCCAGCCTGACTCCGCCGCCGCCGCTGGAACTGCCGCGCCACGGCGACAAGGTCGAGCACCTGCTGGCCTATGCGGCGCGGGCCGCGGCGGCGGTGCAGGTGTTCCGGCGCGGGCGCTTCCTGCTCGCCGTCGGCGCCGGCCTGGTGCTGATGGGCATCGGCCTGGAG
>JAEWAG010000032.1 GCA_023391775.1 Pseudomonadota bacterium
CGCCTGCAGCGCGCGCGCCACCTCCATCGCCCGCGCATCGAAGCGCGGCTGGGCGCGCTCGCGCTCATGCAGCAGGGCCACCATCAGCGCCTCGTCACGGATCACGCTGCCGTAGTCGCCCAGCCAGCGCGGACGCTTGCGTGCGTCCAGCGCGAAGCCGCCGGCAATGGCCGCGTCGCCGCGCCGCGCGTCGCCCTGCAGTGCCAGGGCCAGGCCCAGCTGTACCAGTGGCAGGCCGGTCAGGCTGCGCGCCTTCTCCTGGTCGTACAGCGCCCGCAGCGTGCCCAGCGGTGCGCGGTTGACCCGCGCCAGCACATAGCCGGCATGGGCCCGGTAGGCGAAGCGAAGATGCTCGCGATGGTCGCTGCCGTAGAACTGCGGGTCGCCGGCCAGCAGATCCTCCGACAGCCGGTCCAGCGTCTTCTGCAGGGCCGCGGCGGGAACCACGAAGCCCGCCTCGCGGGCGTCGAGCAGGAAGTCGGCGATGTACGGGGTCAGCAGCGGCTCGGTGCCGCCCTGCCCGCCCCACATCGAGAAATGGCCGTTGGAGGCCTGCATCGCCACCAGGCGGCCGATCGCACCTTCCACCCGTGCCCTGCGCTGGGCCGGGTCCAGCGTGGGCCCGCCGAGGCGGGCGCTGGTGTCCGGATCCATCAGCAGGGCCGCATAGCCCTTGCTGGCGGTCTGCTCGGCACAGCCGTAGGGATAGTCCAGCAGGCCCTGCAGGGCGCTTGCCCACGGGACCGGCGGCGCGGTGCTGATGCGCAGGTCCAGGCTCACGCTGTCGTCCAGCAGGCCTTCGGCCAGGGACGGATCCAGCGCCAGCACGGCCCCGTCCTCCAGCACCCGGGTCTGCGCCCGCAGCACCGCCGGCCACGCCGGGCGGACCGGCAGGTCATAGCGGCGGTCGACGCTGTAGCCGCCGCCGTCCACGCGCACCCGCACCTTCGCCACCGCGCTGCCCGGGGTGGCCTGCAACGGGAATTCCAGGGTCGCCTTGGCGCCATCGCCCAACTGCAGCCGGCGCTCGCCGTTGCCCACCTGCAGCGGGCCCTCGCCCTCGACCCGGACCCGGAACCCGCCGGCGCTGCCGCTGAAGTTCTGCACGTCCAGGCTCACCGTGCCGCGGTCGCCCGGAGCCAGCACGCGTGGCATGCCGGCCTCGGCGACCACGGGCGCTCGCACCAGCACCTCGGCGTCGCGCCTGCCGTACTGCTGGTCCGAATACACCAGTGCCGATACCCGCAGGGTGCCGTTGAAATCCGGCAGCGGCAGCGACAGCCGTGCGTTGCCGCGATCGTCCAGCTGCACCGGCCCGGAGAACAGGTCCACGGTCTGCACGCGCGCGGTCGGCCGGCGCGCCTGCGGCAGCGCCTGCACGGCCATGTCGCCACCAAAGCGCAGCCGGGCCATGCCGCCCTCGTAGCTGCCGATCACCCGCCCGTACACGTCGTAGGCGTCGGTGCCCAGCCGGCGCTGGCCGAAGAAGTGCGCGGCCGCGTCCGGCACCGGGAAGCGGGTGATGTTGAGGATGCCCGCGTCCACCGCTGACACCGTCACATGCGCCTGCCGGCCGGCCAGCTGCGGCGCGCTCACGGTGACCGGCATGTCCTGCTGCGGCCGGATCTGCGTCGGCACCTTCAAGCCCACCGCCACGCGGCGGTCGTCGCGGCGCATCGGCACGTGGGCCACGCCGACCGCGCGTGCGGGCGCGACCAGGCTGTCCACCGCCGAGGGGCGGAACACCAGGGCGGTCACGTAGACGTCGTGCCGTTCCCAGTCCGCGGTGACGGGAATCCGGAACGTGGCCGAGGCCTTGCCCGGCTGGCCGGTCACCTCGATGTCCTGCACGTACACCAGCCGGTCGCTCTCCACCAGCAGCACGCCACGCCCGGCATGCGGCGGCGTGACCGTGACCGCGAGGCTGTCGCCGGCCCGGTAGCCGGTGCGGTCCAGCGCCAGCTTGACCTTGTCGGGCCGGGCGTCCGGGCCGCGGTTGTCGTCGCCCCAGCTCCAGCCGGCGCGGAACGGATAGCGCATGGTCAGGCCGGTGCCCGGGTCGAACACGTCGACCCGGTACTCGCCCCACGCCACCGGCAGCTCGAAGCGCGCCGGCGTGGCGCCGGCGTCCACCTGCAGCCGCTGCACGTTCTCGAAGCGGCGGGTGAAGTCGTGGGCCCAGCCGGCCCCTTCCTCGTAGCGCCAGTGGTAGTCGCGCAGCTCCCGCACCAGGGTGACCTGCAGCCCGCTGGCCGGCTGCGGCCGTCCCTGCGCGTCCACCCGCACCAGCTCGAAACCGGCACTGCCTTCGGCCGGGGCGCCGTCCTCCGGTTCGAACAGCGGGCGCACACCCACCAGCACCGGCGCCGGCCACAGCACCTGCTGCAGGCTGCGGGCGACCGGGCGGCCGCCGGTCTCGTGCACCTCGCCGGCCACCGTCACCTGCACCGGGGTCCTGGCCTTGACCGCCTCCTCGGGCAGCTCCAGCGCCGCCTCCAGGCGGCCGTCGTCGCCGAAGGCGGTATCGAGCACGTCGCGCGGCTCGCGCGGCAGGGTCGCGGTCGCGTCGCCGAACACGTAGCCCGGCCAGCCCGCCACCGGCTCGCGCGCCACCGCCAGGGCCATGCGCGCGGTGAAGCGGTTGCCCGCCGCCGGTGCGCCGTACAGGTAGGCGGCCTCGGCACGCAGCTGCAAGGGCCCACCCGGCGCCAGGGCCGGGCCGGCGACCGACAGGTCCAGCTTCAGCCTTTCCGGCAGGAATTCCTCGATCCGCAGGGCCATGCCCTGCACCGCCTGGCCCTTGCCTGGCTCGGTGCGGAATTCCACCTGCCAGCGCCCGGTGGGTGCATCGGCCGGCACCGGCTGCTCGAAGCTGTAGTAGCCCTGCGTGCCCGGCTCCAGCCGCGTCTCGCGGAATACCCGCCCGTCCGGCTGCCTGAGGCGCACGAACAGCGGCTGGCCGGCGCCGTCCTTCGGCGCCGGCATGGCCTTGCCGTCGGCATCCCGCAGCAGCGCGGAAATGCGCACTGTCTCGCCGGGGCGGTACAGGTCGCGCCCGGACCATGCAAACACGTCGAACGGGGCCTGGGCGCGGCCGCCGACCGCGAACTCGGACAGGTCCAGCGCCGGCTGGTTGAACGGCAGCAGCGACACGTCCTTCCCACGCCGCGCCACCAGCACCTGGCCGGCATCGAGGCGGTAGTCCAGCAGGGCGTTGCCGTTGCCGTCGGTGGCCGATTTCAGCAGGGGCTGGCCCTTGGCATCCAGCACCCGCAGCTCCACCCCCTTCAATGGCGCGCCATCGCGCAGCGAGGCGGTGTGCACATACAGCTGCTCACGGTAGGCGCGGGCGTGCAGGCCGATGTCGCTGACGGTGAAGAAGGCGGTGTCGTACGCGTCGGAGTAGCGGCCGACCCGGCGCATCACCGCGAAGTACAGGCCGGGCTGCTGCAGCTCGGCGATGTCCTGCACCGGCAGGTGGCTGACCACGCGCTCGTTGCGCCTGCCGTCGAGCACGAAGCGGTTGAGGTAGACCGGCTCGGCCAGCTGGCGCAGCGGCGTGCCGTCGCCATAGTCGCGGTCCAGCTCCCAGCCACCGCGGCTGCCCCCACGCTGGAACTGGGCGAAGAAACGCGGCAGCGCCTCCTCGCGCACCCGCAGGAACTCCACGTCCACCTCTTCGACGTTGACCGACACCACCGGCAGGCCGCGGCTCTCGCGCGCCGGCAGCACGCTGCCCTGCGAGGCGAAGCCGGCCACCGGCTCCAGCTCGCCGGTGTGGATGGCCTGCTCCAGCGGCGGCTCCAGGCGGCTGCCGTCGGCGGCCAGCAGCGGCGCGGCCAGGCTCACGGTGTACTCTCGCGCGGCCTCCACGAAGGGATAGCGCAGGGTCCGGGCGTCCTCGGACAGGGTCCAGCCGCTGCCGTCCCCGCTCGCCGGCTCGACCCGCAGCAGCGCATCGAAATCCTGGGTGCCCACCAGCGGGCGGGAGAACTCCAGCGACAGGGAGAGCCGGCCCTCGTGCTGCTCGGCCCAGCCGCGGACCAGGACGAAGCCCTCGGGGACCGCGCGCTCAGCCTGCAGCTTCTCGCCGCTGGGCTGGGGAAGCTGCCCGCCCGGCTCGCGGCCACACCCGGCCAGCGTGGCCAGGGCCAGCGCGGCGGCCAGAAACATCGCTCCAGACGTGCCTTTCCAGCGCCATACCGCGATTCCCATGTGCCCCGGTCCTGATGGCTGACCGGGGCAGTATAGGCGGGGCCTCAGCCGCGCTGGCGGCGCGCAAGCACTCCGGCGACGGCCTCGAACAGGCGGTGCATGTCCAGCGGCTGCGGTATCCGCTCCAGCACCACGCCTTCGGGCACCAGCGAGCGGTCCGACTCGACCCCGTCACCGACCAGGATCGACGGCCCCCGGTAGCCGGATTCGTACATGGTCGACAGCAGCGCGGCCGCCGGGAACAGGGCGATGCTGCCGTCCACCACCACCACGTCCGGCTCGCCCGACTCGGCGAACGCACGCAACGCGGCGGCGCCATCGCTGGCCAGCTCCGGCGCGTACCCCTGGCTGGCCAGGGCGTTGCCCAGCAGTGACAGCCGGGTGCCGTCGCGGAACACGATGAGGATGCGCTCGCCCTGGCCGGGCACCATCGCGGCGGCCTCGGGGATCTCGTCCTCTTCCGGCTCCGACGGCAGCGGCAGGAGCATGTCGAACCGGGTGCCCTCGCCGGGCGTGCTCGACACCGTGATCTGCCCGCCCATGCCCTCGACGATGCGGCGGCAGGACACCAGGCCGAGGCCGGTGCCGTCGCTCTTGGTGGTGAAGAACGGGGTGAACAGCTGTTCGACCGTGCGCGGGTCCATGCCGGTGCCGGTGTCGCTCACCGCCAGCACCACGCGCTCGCCGGAGACACCCGCGGTCAGCTCCAGGCGCCCGCCCTCGGGCATGGCCTGCAACGCGTTGAGGCACAGGTTGAGCAGGCACTGCTGCAGTTCGGTGTAGTTGCCGTGCAGCTCCAGGTCCGCATCGTCCAGCCGCTGCTCGAACTCCACGGTGCGTGGCAGGCTGCCCTTGAGCAGCAGCTCCACCGCGTGGAACAGGTCGGCCACGCGGAAACGCTCGCTGGCCCGGCGCGAGCCGCGCACGAACGACAGCATCGACTCGGCCATCTCGTGGCCGCGGCGGCCGCACTCGGCCACCACGTTGGCCAGCTGGCGCAGGCGCGGGTCCTCGCTGCGCTGGGCGATCAGGTCCGGCACGATCAGCAGCGGCTGCAGGATGTTGCGCAGGTCGTGGCTGAGGCCTGCGGCCAGCAGCGACAGGCTTTCCAGGCGCTGGGTACGCATCAGCTCGCGCTCGGCGCGCTGGCGCTCGGCCTCGGTGCGGGCCTCGCGCAGCGCGCGCTCCACCGCCGCCGGCAGGCGTACGCTGCTGTTCTTGAGGATGTAGTCGCTGGCGCCCTCGCGCAGCGCGGCCACGGCCACGTCCTCGCCGATGGTCCCGGACACGAAGATGAAGGGCACCTGCGGCGAGTGCTCGCGCACGATGCGCAGCGCCTCGTGGCCGGAGAAGCCCGGCATGCTCAGGTCGGAAAGCACGATGTCCGGGCGGAACCCGGCCAGGGCCTCGCGCAGCCCCTCCTCGTCCTCCACCCGGAGGAACTCCGCATCCAGGTGCGCGTCCTCCAGCTGGAAGCGGATCAGGTCCGCATCCTCCGGGGAGTCCTCCACGAACAGGACCCGGACTTTCGCTTCACGGCTGATGGCACGCAGCGGCATCGGGTCAGTCTTCCGCCTGCGGGGTCGCGTTGATGACCGCCCAGAACTTGCCCAGGGTCTTGACCGCACCGAAGAACTGGTCGATGTCCACCGGCTTGACCACGTAAGCGTTCACGCCCAGGTCCCAGCTGCGGGCCAGGTCGCTTTCCTCGCGCGAGGACGACAGGATCACCACCGGCAGGCGGCGGAACTTCTCGTTGGCGCGGATGCGCTGCAGCACTTCCAGCCCGTCCATGCGCGGCATCTTGATGTCCAGCAGCAGGACCGCCGGCTCCTCGTCCGGACGGTCGGCGAAGCGGCCGCGGCGCTCCAGGTACTCCAGCGCCTCGACCCCGTCCTCCACGTGGACGATGGGGTTGGCGAGGTTGGCCTCGCGCAGGGCGTCGATCGCCATTTCGGCGTCGGCTGCGCTGTCTTCGGCCAGCAGGATCGTGCGGATGGCGCTCATGCGGTAAAGCTCCCGGAATGTGCGGAATCCTGCGCGGGCAGGATGAAGTGGAAGGTAGCACCCTTGCCCGGCTCGGATTCGGCCCAGATGCGGCCGCCGTGGCGGCTCAGCACGCGGCGCACGCTGGCCAGGCCGATGCCGGTGCCGGGGTATTCGCTGGCCTTGTGCAGGCGCTGGAACACGCCGAACAGTTTGCCAGCGTATTCCATGTCGAAACCGACACCGTTGTCGCGGATCGTGAAGTGGTGGCCGCCCTCGGCGACCGGCTGGCAGCCGACCTCGATCACCGCCGGGCTGCTGTGCGACGAATACTTGACCGCGTTGCCCAGCAGGTTGAGCCACACCTGCCGCATCATGTTCTCGTCGGCCACCACGATCGGCTGCGGCGCGATGCGCCAGTCGATGCGATGCACCGCGCGCCCGCTCTCGCCGGGGTCGCCGGAGGAGGTGGTGTCCAGCACCGAGCGGGCCTCCTCGGCCAGCGACTGCATGTCCACGGCCTGCAGCTTCAGCGCGCTGCGGCCCAGGCGCGAGTACACCAGCAGGTCGTCGATCAGCGAGGACATGCGGCGGGCGGAGTTGCCGATCACGTCCAGGTAGTGCCGGCCGCGGTCGTCCAGGCCCTCGCCCAGGTGCCGGCCGAGCTTGTCGGCGAAGCCGGCCACGTGGCGCAGCGGTGCGCGCAGGTCATGCGAGACCGAATAGCTGAATGCCTCCAGCTCGCGGTTGACCTCGGAAACCTGCTCGACCTTGCCTTCCAGCTGGCGGTTGAGGTCGGCGATGCGCTGCTGCGCGGCCTTCTGCGCGGTGATGTCGCTGACGGTCATCAGCACCGCGTCGTCGGCGCGGTCCGGCAGCTGCATGCGCCGGGCGTTGATCAGCATGGTGCGCTGCTGGCCGTCGGCCGTGCGCTGCAGGTGCTCGTAGTCCCACAGTTCGCGGTCGCGGTTGAGCACGTCAGACAGGCGCTGCAGGATCACCGGATCGTCCCAGGCGCCGCTGCCGACGTCCTGCAGGCGTTCCTGGTGGCTGTCCTCGTCGTCCTGGCTCTCATACAGCTCGGAGAAGGCGGTGTTGTGCATCAGCACCCGCTGCTGCTCGTCCAGCAGCACGATGGGCTCGCGCACGGTCTGCAGCACCGCCAGGGCGCGGGCACTGGCCCGGGCCAGCTCGCGCTCGGAGTAGCTGCGCCGCTCCTCCAGCCGGTACAGCAGGAAGATCACGCCGCCGGTGAGCAGCAGCTGGGCCAACAGTGCCGCCAGCGCCAGCACCCGCGCGCGGCTGCGCTGTGCCTCGGCGTAGGCCGAACGCTCGGTCAGCAAGGTGTACTCGTTCTGGATGAACTCCATGAACAGGTCGCGCACCTGGTAGCGCCCGTACATCTCCTCCACCGCGGCCAGTTGCGCGGCCTCGCCCAGCGCGCCGCTGCTGAGCGCGCGCACGGTGCCGGCACGGGCCAGGATCATTTCCTGCATGCGACCGATCAGCTGCTGCTGGGCGGGGTTGTCCCGGGTCAGTTCGCCCAGGCGCACGAGCGCCGGGTCGATCTCCTCCAGGTCCAGCTCGAGCCGGCGCCGCAGGGTGGGCATGTCGGCGCCGCCGGCGAGGGCGAAGGCCAGCGAATCCATCTCGCGGACCAGGGCGTGCAGCCGCTGCGCGGTCGCCTCCACCTGCAGGCTGTGGCGCACGCGCTCGTCCGCCTGGTGGCTGTAGAGCGACCACTGGCGGACCAGCAGGAAGGGCACGAGCAGGATCAGCACCGCACTGGCCACCAGCAACGGCAGGCGCCAGCGGATGAGTCTGGGTCGGTGGGATCCCGGCAAGTACCGCCTCCTGTGGATTCGGGGCTGTCAAACGTCCAGATAATGCAGACAAACCATAACGCTGTTAAGCGACGCCTTGTGAAGGCGGCGGAAACAGCCAGGTCCGCGAGGACGCCGGAAACGACAAAGGCCGGCTTGGAGGCCGGCCTTTGTCTGGAACTGGTGGGCGGTGCAGGGATCGAACCTGCGACCCTTGCCGTGTGAAGGCAATGCTCTACCGCTGAGCTAACCGCCCGAATATCGCGCCGCACCGGTCAGTGCGGGCTGCGCATGTTAATGGGGCGTGGCGGGAAGGTCAACGGTTTTTCTCCACTTCGCAGCTGCCCGCCGGGCGCCCCGCCCTACCGCCCCTTGGACGCGCGCAGGATGGCCAGCCGGGCCGGCGGCGCGAAGCTGTTCGGGTCCGCATCGCCCCAGAATTCGCGGAACACGGCGTGCTCGGGTACCCCATGCAGCAGCTCGCCCGGCTGCAGGAACCGGTACAGCGCCGACAGCGAGCGGATTTCGGTCGGCGAGACCCGCCGCAGGATGTGCTCCGGCCCCAGTTCCGCCGGGTCGTTGAGCCCGGCCGCGCACAGCAGGTCGCGCAGCGCGCGTACGGTGTTGAGGTGGAACTGGTAGACCCGGGTCGCCTTGTCGGCCGGATCGAGGTTGCGCCAGCGCGCCGGATCCTGGGTCGCGATCCCGGTCGGGCAGCGGTCGTTGTGGCAGCTCAGCGACTGGATGCAGCCCAGGGCGAACATGAAACCGCGGCCCGCGTTGCACCAGTCCGCGCCCATGGCCAAGGTGCGGGCGATGTCGAAGGCGCTGGTGATGCGCCCTGCCCCGGCCAGGCGGATGCGGTCGCGCAGGTCCAGCCCGACCAGGGTGTTGTGCACCAGCATCAGCGCCTCGTGCATGGGCACGCCGATGTGGTCCATGAACTCGACCGGCGCCGCGCCGGTACCGCCTTCGCTGCCGTCGACCACGATGAAGTCCGGCAACAGGCCGCTCTGCTGCATGGCCTTGGCGATGCCGAACCATTCCCAGGGGTGGCCGATGGCCAGCTTGAAGCCCACCGGCTTGCCGCCGGAAAGCTCGCGCAGCCGGGCCACGAACTGGAGCAGGCCCAGCGGCGTCTCGAACTCGGTATGGCTGGACGGGGACACGCAGTCGGCCCCCATCGGCACGCCGCGGGTGGCCGCGATCTCGGCGCTGACCTTGGCCGCGGGCAATACCCCGCCATGGCCGGGCTTGGCGCCTTGCGACAGCTTGACCTCGATCATCTTCACCTGCGGCCGCGCCGCCTGTTCGGCGAAGCGCACCGGATCGAAGCGGCCGTTGGCGTCGCGGCAGCCGAAGTACCCCGAGCCCAGCTCCCAGACCAGGTCGCCGCCGTGCTCCAGGTGGTAGGGCGAGATCGAGCCCTCGCCGGTGTCGTGGTAGAAGCCGCCGCGGCGGGCGCCCTCGTTGAGCGCGCGGATCGCATTGGCAGAAAGCGAGCCGAAGCTCATCGCCGAAATGTTGAACACGCTGGCCCGGTACGGCTGGGCGGTGTCCGGGCCGACGGTGATGCGGAAGTCGTGGTCGGCGATGTGGGTCGGCGCCAGCGAGTGGTTGATCCACTCGTAATCCGTGGCGTACGCGTCCTGCAGGGTGCCGAACGGCAGCACGTCCATCACGTTCTTCGACCGCCGGTAGACCAGCGCCCGCTGCTGCCGCGAGAACGGCGCGCGGTCGGTGTCCGCCTCCACGAAATACTGGCGGATCTCGGGGCCGATCGATTCCAGCCCGTAGCGGAAGTGGGCCAGCAGCGGGTAATTGCGGCGCAGGGTGCTGCGGGTCTGCAGCAGGTCCCAGCTGCCGATCAGCACCAGTACCAGCGCCGCCGCGGCCACCCATGTCCAGCCGTGCCAGCGCAGGGCCAGGGGCAGCGAAACCAGCAGCAGGACCCAGGCGGCGGCATATCCGAGGTAGCGGTGCATCATGTCTCCCGGCAGGACGTCAGCCACGAGTCTAGCCAGCGCAGGGGCAAGGTGGGGTCAGGAGCCCGTCTGCGCGGATCCATGCACGCGCTACAGGCGCGCGTCGACCGCCTCGCGCGGCCAGGCCGACTTGACGTCGTAGACCACCGCCTCAGCCCGCCCCAGCGCGCGGATCCGCGCCGTGTCCCAGCCACGGAACTGGGCATGGGCCACGGCCAGCACCACCGCGTCGTAGGCACCCGGCTCGGGCGCGGCGCACAGCGGCACACCC
>JAEWAG010000067.1 GCA_023391775.1 Pseudomonadota bacterium
ACAGCGGCCGCAGCGGCTGGTACTACCGCGTGCTGGTGCCGGGACAGGTCCAGGCCGGCGACGCGCTGGTACTGCTGGAGCGGCCCCACCCGGAGTGGGCGCTGCCGCGCCTGAATGCCCTGCTGTACCGCCACACCCGGGACGTGGCGGAACTGGAAGCGGTGCTGGAACTGCCGCTGGTGCCATCGTGGCGCCAGCTGTTCGAGCGGCGCCTGGCACAGGGCGTCACCGAGAGCTGGGATTCGCGACTGCACGGACCGCAGGCGTAAACCTGCCGGCGCGTGTCCGGGAACGGGCGCCCGCGGGTGGCAGGTCCCGGCGGCCGGACGAACTACCGGGGGGTGAGCCGGAACACCCTTGCCCGTGGACCAGGCCCGCGCGGCGCCGTCACTCCGGTGCCATGGCGCGCCCGGCCTTGCTGCCGGTGGGACGGCCGAGCACGGCGGCGAGCCAGCGGCCGGTGTCGGCCAGCGCGTCCAGGTCCACCCCGGTCTCCAGGCCCATGCCGTGCAGCATGTAGACCAGGTCTTCGCTGGCGAGGTTGCCGCTGGCGCCACGCGCGTACGGGCAGCCGCCGGTGCCGGCGACCGCCGCATCGGCCACGCGCACGCCGGCATCGATGCATGCAGCCACGTTGGCCAGGGCCTGGCCCCAGGTGTCGTGGAAGTGGACCGCCAACGCGTCCATCGGGACTTCGGCGGCGACCGCCTGCAGCATCTGCCGCGCCTTGCGCGGGGTGCCGACCCCGATCGTGTCGCCCAGCGAGATCTCGTAGCAGCCCAGCGCGTGCAGGCGCCGGGCCACGCGGACCACGTCGGCCAGCGGCACCTCGCCCTGGTAGGGACAGCCGAGCACGGTGGAAACGTAGCCGCGCACGCGCACGCCGTCGCCACGGGCGCGCTCCAGCACCGGCACGAAGCGCTCGATTGATTCCTCGATCGAGGCATTGATGTTCTTCCGGTTGAACGCTTCCGAGGCTGCGGTGAATACCGCCACCTCGTCGGCCCCGGCGGCCCGGGCGCGCTCGTAGCCCTGCAGGTTTGGCACCAGCACCGGATAGGACACGCCGGCACGCCGGGCAATGCCGGCCATCACTTCCGCAGCGTCGGCCAGTTGCGGCACCCATTTCGGGCTGACGAAGCTGGTCGCCTCGATGCTGCGCAGGCCGGTGGCCGAGAGCCGGTCGACCAGGGTGATCTTGTCGGCGGTGGCCACCATCGCCGACTCGTTCTGCAGGCCGTCGCGCGGGGCGACCTCGACGATGCGCACGAAGTCGCTCATGCGGCCTCCGCCGCGTCGTCCACCTGCGCTAGCACGACCTCGGCCTCGACGAAGTCGCCGGCGCTCGCGCGCAACGCGGTCACCACGCCGTCGCGGGGCGCCTTGACCGACAGTTCCATCTTCATCGCCTCCATCACCAGCAGTTCGTCACCGGCAGCGACGGTCTGGCCGGGAGTGACGCGGACCACGACCACGCGGCCGGGCATCGGCGCGCGTACCTGGCCGTCGCCGGCTTCCTCGCCGGCACCGGCACGCTCGCTGCCCAGGCGCTGCAGCGGGATACGCCGCTGGCCGTCGTGCAGCTCCAGCAGCTGGCCGTCGAAACGGACCCGCGCACGCCGGCCGGTGCCGTCCAGCAGCAGTTCCAGCCGGGCGCCTTGCAGGCGCGCGCGGCTTGCGCGGTAGTCGCGCCCATCGACCTGCAGCCGCCAGTCGCCGCCGTGGCCGGTGGTCAGCACTTGATGGGTGGTGTCGCCGTGGCGCAGCGCCAGCCGGCGTGGTGCACGGCCGTGCAGGCGCCAGCCGTCGGCAATTGTCCAGGGCGAGTGCTGGTCCGCGGGATCGGCCCGCTTCGCCTCGCTGCGGGCATCGTGCAGCAGGACCGCCACCGCGGCGGTAGCCAGGGCGGTATCGTCCACCGCGCTCGCGCCCTGCAGGAACTCGTCCAGGTGGCGGTCCAGATAGCCGGTGTCGATGCGTCCCTCGACCACGGCCGGATGCCGGGCGAGCGCCTCGAGAAAGCCGATGTTGGTCTTCAGCCCGGCCACATGGCAGTCGGCCAGCGCCTCGCGCAGGTTGGCAAGTGCGCCGGCGCGGTCGGCGCCGTGCACGATCAGCTTGGCGATCATCGGGTCGTAGAACACGCTGACCGTATCACCCTGTTCGACGCCGGCATCGATGCGCACCTGCGGCGACGGCGCCGGCAGGGACAGCGAGCGCAGCGTACCGGAGGCGGGCAGGAAGCCGGCATCCGGATCCTCGGCGTAGAGCCGCACCTCGATCGCGTGGCCCTGCTGCGAGATCTGTTCCTGCGACAGCGGCAGCGGTTCGCCGGCGGCCACGCGCAGCTGCCATTCCACCAGGTCCAGGCCGGTGACCATTTCGGTGACCGGGTGCTCGACCTGCAGCCGGGTGTTGATCTCCATGAAATAGAAGTTGCCGTCCGGATCGACGATGAACTCCACGGTGCCGGCGTTGACATACCCGATCGCACGCGCGGCGGCGACCGCGGCCTCGCCCATGGCCGCGCGCAGCTGCGGGGTCAGGAAGGGCGAGGGCGCTTCCTCCAGCACCTTCTGGTAGCGGCGCTGGGCCGAGCATTCGCGCTCGTTGAGGTGGATCACCTGGCCGTGGGTGTCGGCGAAGACCTGGATCTCGATGTGCCGCGGCGAGCGCACGTACCGCTCCAGCAGCACGCGGTCGCGGCCGAAGGCGTTGCGCGCCTCGCGCTGGCAGCTTTCCAGCGCGGCGGCGAAGTCTTCCGGCCGGTGCACCACGCGCATGCCCTTGCCGCCGCCGCCATGGGCGGCCTTGACCATCAGCGGGAAGCCGGTGCGCGCGGCTTCGGCGGCCAGCAGATCCGATGACTGGTCCTCGCCGTTATAGCCGGGCACCACCGGTACGCCGGCAGCGGCCATCAGCTTCTTGGCACCAGCCTTGCTGCCCATGCGTTGCATGGCGTCAGCCGGCGGGCCGATGAACACCAGCCCGGCCGCGGCGACCGCCTCGACGAAGGCCGCGTTCTCCGACAGGAAGCCGTAGCCCGGGTGGATGGCCTGGGCGCCGGTGCGCAGGGCGGCCTCGATCAGCGCCTCGCCGCGCAGGTAGCTTTCCGCCGGGGCGGCGCCGCCGATCGCCACCGCATGGTCGGCCAGGCGCACATGCAGCGCGCCGGCGTCCGCCTCCGAGTAGACGGCCACGCTCTCGATGCCCAGCCGCCGGCAGGTGCGGATCACGCGGCAGGCGATATCGCCGCGGTTGGCGACCAGGACGCGTTTGAACATCGGGCTTGCGGGCATGTCGGGTTCCGGCGGTGGCCAGGCGCGGGAGCAGCGCATGGCCGGGAGGTTGGGGCGCCGGTGCGGACGCGCGGGCCTGGCCCGCGCGCGCGGCGCGATGGCAGGTCAGCTCAGGTCGGTCCTGGTCCAGGCGGGCGCGCGCTTGTCCAGGAACGCCGACAGGCCTTCCTGGCCCTCCGGCGACACGCGCAGCGCGGCGATCAGGTCGGCGTTATCGGCGTCCAGCTGTTGCGCCGGACCGCCTGCAGCCACCCGGCGCACCAATTGCTTGGCGGTCGCCGCGGCCCCCGGGCCGGCCTTGAGCAGCCGGTCCAGCTGGGCCTGGATCGCCGCGTCCAGCCCGTCAGCCGGAACCACGGCGTGCAGCCGGCCGATGCGCTCGGCCGTGGCTGCGTCGAAGTGCTCGGCGGTGGCGAACCAGCGCCGCGCCTGGCGCGGGCCGATGGCGGCGACCACATAGGGCGAGATCACGGCGGGCAGCAGCCCCAGCCGGCTTTCGGTCAGGCCGAAGCGCGCTTCCGGGGTGCCGATGGCGATGTCGCAGCAGGCCACCAGGCCGACTCCGCCGCCGAAAGCCGCGCCATGGACACGGGCGAGGGTGGGGCGGGGCAGCTCGTCCAGGGTGCGCATCAGCCGCGCCAGGGCCAGGGCGTCCTCGCGGTTGGCCTGCTCGTCGGCGGAGGCCATGCCGCGCATCCAGTTGAGGTCCGCCCCGGCGGAGAAGGAGGGGCCTTCGCCCTCCAGCACCACCGCACGCACCGCCGGATCGGTCGCCGCTGCCTCCAGCGCCGCGGTCAAGGCCGCGATCAGCGCCGGGTCGAAGGCGTTGTGCAGGGCCGGACGGTTCATGCGCAGGCGCAGCAGCGGGCCGGCGGGTTGGATCAGCAGCGGTTCCGCCATGAGGTCCACGTCCGTTGAAAACCGTTTCGGATGATAACGGTGGGCCGCCCGGGGGCCATGACGCAGCGCGGCGTAAGCCTCCGTCGCACGTTCCTGGCGGCGATGGCAGGCGGGCCCGGTGCTAGAATGAGAACAATTCTTGATTGAGTCGGAGCCCCTGTGCTGCTGTCAGAGCTGCCCTCGCGCACGCCCGTTTCCGTTTCCCGCGTCGAGGACGCCCAGCCCAACGATCCGATCGCCCGTCGCCTGCGCGAACTGGGCTTTGTCGCGGGAGAGCAGGTGCAGATCGTCGCCCGCGGCCCGCTCGGCGGCGAGCCGCTGCTGGTGCAGGTCGGCTACACGCGCTTCGCCCTGCGCCGGGCCGAGGCGGCCCGGATCCAGGTGGAAGCCGCCGGAACGGAGGCCGCATGAGCACCGAGGCACACCTCCGCCTGGCGCTGCTGGGCAATCCCAACTCCGGCAAGACCGCCCTGTTCAACCAGCTCACCGGCAGCCGGCAGAAGGTGGCCAACTACGCCGGGGTGACCGTCGAACGCAAGGAAGGCCGCATGCAGGGCCCGTCGGGCCGCCAGTACGCGGTGCTGGACCTGCCCGGCGCCTACAGCCTGCAACCGGCCAGCCTGGACGAGGCGGTCACCCGTGACCTGTGCCGCGGCTTCTACCCGGGCGAGCCGGCACCGGACATGCTGGTGTGCGTGGTCGACGCCACCAACCTGCGCCTGCACCTGCGTTTCGTCCTGGAAGTGCGGCAGATGGGCCGGCCGATGGTGGTGGCGCTGAACATGAGCGACGCCGCCCAGCACCGCGGCATCCGCATCGACCGCCAGGCCCTGGAGCGGGAACTGGGCGTGCCGGTGGTGGAGACCGTCGCCGTTCGCCACAACGGCGCACGCGGGCTGGTGGAACTGATCGACCAGGCCGCGGCCCGGCCGATGCCGCCTGCCGTGCAGCTGGCCGGGGACGCCGACCTGCACGCCGAAACCCGGCGCCTGCTCGATGCGGCGGTGTCCATGCCCGAACGCACCGCGAGGATCGACGATGCGCTGGACCGCTGGCTGCTGCACCCGGTGTTCGGCCTGCTGACCCTGGCCGTGGTGATGTTCCTGATCTTCCAGGCGGTGTACGCCTGGGCCACGCCGGTGATGGACCTGATCGACGCCGGTGCCGGCTCGCTGGGCGAGTGGGTGGCGGCGAACATGCCCGAGGGGCCGCTGGCCAGCCTGCTGGCGGACGGCATCATCGCGGGCCTGGGCGGGGTGATCGTGTTCCTGCCGCAGATCCTGGTGCTGTTCCTCTTCATCCTGGCGCTGGAGGAATCCGGCTACCTGCCGCGCGCGGCCTTCCTGCTGGACCGGATGATGGCCGGTGCGGGCCTGTCCGGGCGTTCCTTCATCCCGCTGCTGTCGTCGTTTGCCTGCGCCATCCCCGGGATCATGGCCACGCGCAGCATCCAGGACCCGCGCGACCGCCTGGCCACGATCCTGGTCGCGCCGCTGATGACCTGTTCTGCGCGGTTGCCGGTTTATGCGCTGCTGATTGGTGCTTTCATCCCGGCGCGCGAGGTGTGGGGCGGGTTCAACCTGCAGGGCCTGGTGCTGTTCGGGCTGTACATGGCGGGTATCTTCAGCGCCCTGGCGGTTTCGTTCGTGATGAAGAAGTGGCGCCGCGACAAGCGCGAGCACCCGCTGATGCTGGAGCTGCCCTCGTACCGCCTGCCGAACCCGCGCGACCTGGCGATCGGGTTGTGGGAACGCGGCATGATCTTCCTCAAGCGTGTTGGCGGGATCATCTTCGCCCTGCCCGTGCTGCTGTGGGTTTTGCTGAACTTCCCGGCGGCACCGGCCGACGCGACCCTCCCGGCCATCGACTACAGCCTGGCCGGTCGCATCGGCCACGCGCTGGCGGTGGTGTTCGCGCCGCTGGGCTTCAGCTGGCAGATCTGCATTGCCCTGATCCCGGGCCTGGCCGCGCGCGAGGTGGCGGTGGCTTCGCTGGCCACGGTCTACGCGCTGTCGGCTGCCGACGACGAGGCCGCCGCCCAGGCCCTGACCCCGCTGATCTCCGACGGCTGGTCGCTGGCCACCGGCCTGTTGTTGCTGGTGTGGTTCATCTACGCCCCGCAGTGCATCGCCACCTGGGCGGCGATCAAGCGCGAAACCGGCTCGTGGAAGACGATGGCCCTGGCCGCCGGCTACCTGTTCGCTCTGGCCTCCCTGGCCGCGCTGCTGCCCTACCAGGTCGCCATCCGCCTGGGTGCCGGCTGAGGGGCGCGGACGATGCACCTGCCCTTGTGGTTGCAGTACGTCGTCGTGGCCCTGGTGGTACTGCTGGCGCTGTGGATGTTCCTGCGCCGGCAGTTCCCCGCCGCCGTGCGCCGCGCGCGTATCGCCCTGGCCGCGCCGCTGGTGCGCGAGGGGCAGGCGCCCTGGAAGCGTCGCCTCGCCCGGATCATCGCCCCGGTGGGCGGCAGCGGCGCCGCCTGCGGTGGATGCGACGGTTGCGGCCCGGAGCCACCGCGCTGAGGCCGCGGCCGGGCCTGTAACGGAAACGGGCGCCGCGAGGCGCCCGTCGTGTCTCCGTCAGGTGCTGGCGCGTGGGCGCCGGCCTACAGCTCAGCCGGCCTTCCTACGGCAGCCAGGCCTTGTAGCGTCCGCTGCAGTGGAGCAGGGCCATCATGTACAGCATGCCGTCGTAGTAGCGGTGGTGGCCTTCGGGCACCGGCCGCTCCCAGAGGGCCCGCACGAACTCCAGCCGGCGCGGATGGTCGGCGGCCAGCGAGGCCACCGCGTTCATCGATACCAGCCCGGTGGTCTGGCCGCCGCCCAGCGGCTTGCCGTCCAGGGTGTACAGGCTGACGTAGTCGTCCATGCCCTGGGAATGGAAGAACGCCTGGATGCGGTTGCTCAGTTCCACCTGGCGCGGGTCGGCGCGCCACCAGGACCAGTCCATCGACCAGTTCATCGCCGTGCGCCAGGCGTCGTAGCGGAAGTCCGAGGATTCCGGGCGCCACGGGGCCGACCACGGGGTGCCGTCGAAGTTGCCGTAATCCGGGGTCAGGCCGGTCTGCGGATGGGTCGCCCTGGCGAAGTAGTCGCGCGAGACCTGCGCCGCCTCGCGCCAGAAGCCGCGGTCGGCCTCCGGACCCACCCGTGCCCAGATCTCGTAGAACGCGGGCAGGTGGTAGGAAGCGTCGGTGTGTGCGGCGTTGGGCAGGTCCGGGGTGAAGCGGACCATCTTCGCCTCGTGGTCGAACAGGTTGGTCGCCGTGGCCTTGCGGGAGCTCACGGTCGCGCCGGTGATCTGCTCGCGGTGCAGCACGTCGGAGAGGATGCGGTCGGCGTGCGCCTTGTAGTCGTAGATGCCTTCGCCATCGCCCCAGCGCTGGGAAGCGAAGTAGAGCGCGGTGATGAAGTACTCCTCGCCGTCCGGAGCCGGCATCTCGTCGATGGCGGTGCCGTCGGTGCGTACCGACCATGCGAAGTAGCCGCGCGCCGGGTGCGCCGGATCCTGGTGGTACATGTGGGTCATGGACCAGTTCCAGATGGCGTCGAACTCCGCCTTCCGGTCCAGCTGCACGGCGATCATCATCCCGTAGGACATGCCCTCGGAGCGGACGTCATTGCTGTTGACGTCGAAGATGTAGGCCATCGGCCCGTGCTCGTTGCGGCCGGACGGGTAATACACCGCCTGGGTGTCCGGGTCGCCATGGAACAGCTGCTGGAAGGCGCCTTCGACCTTGGCCTGGATCTGCTGCGCGCTGTAGCCGGCCTCGGCAAACAGGTCCAGGTACTGGCCGCTTGCCACGGCGCCCGCCTGGTCGCTTGCCTGCGAGGTCGCGGGCGACGGCGTGGCGGGTGCCCCGGCACTGCTGCCCGTGCAGGCGGTCGTGGCCAGCAGCAGCGGCAGGGTGGCCACCAGGCGCAGGATGGATGGACGATGCGGCATGCGGCGGGATCCCCTCTTCAAAAAAAAACGCCGCCGACCATAGCAGAAGCCGGTGCCCGTCCCGCGCTCAGCGGCCGCCGGCCACGTCCACGAAGCTGCCGGTGGTGTAGGAGGCGCGGTCGGACAGCAGCCACAGGATGGCTTCGGCGACCTCGTCGGGCTGGCCGCCCCGGCCCAGCGGCACCATCGGCTTGACCCGTTCGATACGGTCCGGTTCGCCGCCATCGGCGTGCATGCCGGTGTGGATGAAACCCGGCCGCACGGCGTTGACGCGGATGCCTTCCTGCGCCACTTCCTGGGCCAGGCCGCGGGTGAGCGTGTCCAGCGCGCCCTTGGAGGCGGCGTAATCCACGTACTCGCCGGGCGAGCCGGTCAGCGCGGCCACCGAGGACACGTTGACGATGGCGCCGCCGCGTCCGCCGTGGCGGGTGGACATGCGACGCACCGCCTGCTGGCAGCAGAGCAGGGGGCGCCGAGCAGGTTGGTGGCGAAGATGCGCTGCACGCGGGCCAGGTCCACGTCCTCCAGCCGCGTCTGCCGCTCCAGCACGCCGGCATTGTTGACCAGCCCGTCCAGCCGGCCGAGGCGCACGTCGATCTGCTCGAACAGCGATGCCACCTGGCCGGGGTCGGAAACATCGGCCTGCAGCGCCAGCGCATGGCCACCGTCGGCCCGGATGGCTTCCACCAGCGCTTCCGCGGCCTCCGCGTTGCGGCGGTAGTTGAGCACGACGGTCCAACCGCGTGCGGCGGCCAGCACGGCGGTGGCGGCGCCGATGCCGCGGCTGGCGCCGGTGACCAGCAGGATCGAACTGCAGCGCACGCGTCCGGCCCCCGGCTACATCCGGAACACGCCGAAGCGTGCCGGCTCGATCGGGGCGTTGAGCGAAGCCGCCAGGCCCAGGCCCAGTACGCGGCGGGTGTCGGCCGGATCGATGATGCCGTCATCCCACAGCCGTGCGGTCGCGTACCACGGGCTGCCCTGGTGCTCGTACTGCTCGCGCACCGGCGCCTTGAAGGCTTCCTCGTCCGCGGCGCTCCACTCACCCCCCTTGGCCTCGATACCGTCGCGGCGCACCGTGGCCAGCACGCTGGCCGCCTGCTCGCCACCCATCACGCTGATCCGCGCGTTGGGCCACATCCACAGGAAGCGCGCCCCGTAGGCCCGCCCGCACATGGCGTAGTTGCCCGCGCCGAAGCTGCCGCCGATCACCACGGTGAACTTGGGCACGCTGGAACAGGCCACGGCGGTGACCATCTTGGCCCCGTCCTTGGCGATGCCCGCGTTCTCGTATTTGCGGCCGACCATGAAGCCGGTGATGTTCTGCAGGAACACCAGCGGGATGCCGCGCTGGTTGCACAGCTGGATGAAGTGCGCGCCCTTGAGCGCGCTTTCGCCGAACAGGATCCCGTTGTTGGCGACGATGCCCACCGGGCAGCCGTGCAGGTGGGCGAAGCCGGTGACCAGGGTCTTGCCGTAACGCGCCTTGAACTCGTCCAGTTCGCTGCCATCGACAAGCCGGGCGATCACCTCGCGGATGTCGAACGGCCGGCGCGTGTCGGCCGGAACCAGCCCATACAGCTCGTCGGCCGGGTAAAGCGGCTCGACGGACTCGCGCAGGGCGGCGGCCGGTCGCCTGCGGCGGTTGAGGTTGCCGACGATGCCGCGGGCGATCTCCAGCGCATGGCGGTCGTCCTCGGCGTAGTGGTCGGCCACGCCCGAGATCGAGGTATGTACGTCGGCGCCGCCCAGGGCCTCGGCATCGACCACCTCGCCGGTAGCCGCCTTCACCAGCGGCGGGCCGCCAAGGAAGATCGTGCCCTGTCCGCGCACGATGATGCTCTCGTCGCACATCGCCGGCACGTAGGCGCCGCCGGCGGTGCAGCTGCCCATCACCACGGCGACCTGCGGGATGTTCTCCGCGCTCATCCGCGCCTGATTGTAGAAAATCCGCCCGAAATGCTCGCGGTCCGGAAACACCTCGTCCTGCAGTGGCAGGAACGCGCCCCCGGAGTCGACCAGGTACACGCAGGGCAGTTGGCTCTCGCGCGCGATCTCCTGCGCACGCAGGTGCTTCTTCACCGTCATCGGGAAGTAGGTGCCGCCCTTGACCGTGGCATCGTTGGCCACGACCACCACCTCCTGGCCCATCACCCGGCCGATGCCGCAGACGATGCCGGCGGCCGGTGCGGCGCCGTCGTACATGTCCTCGGCAGCCAGCGGAGCGATTTCAAGGAAGGGCGAACCCGGGTCGAGCAGGGCGTCGATGCGTTCGCGGGCTGGAAGCTTGCCGCGTTCGACATGGCGCTGGCGGGCTTTCTCACCACCGCCCTCGGCGGCCCGTTGCAGGCGCCGGTGCAGTTCTTCGGCCAGTTGCCGATGGTGGGCGTGGTTTTCGAGGTATTCGGCGGAGCGGGTATCGATCAGGCTGCGGAGGACGGGCATGGGAATCGTCGGTTCGGCGTGCCCGGAGGATAAGCCACCCGGACCGGTCCGCCTTCTGGCGGCGCAGCACGACGGGCCGGCTGCACGAGGCAGCCGGCCCGTGGTCCATCAGTTGTCGTCGGCGCGACGCTCGGCGCGGTCGGCGGC
>JAEWAG010000073.1 GCA_023391775.1 Pseudomonadota bacterium
ATGCCTGCACCGCAACACCCGGCGCGAGCGCCCGCAGGTGCGCGTACAGGGCCAGATTCGGGCCGGACAACATCCCGTCGCGGGCGATGTCGGTGCACAGCAGATGGCGCAGGCCGCCGGCCACGAAGCGCGGCAGCAGCTGGTCCAGGGTGCTGCCGGCGTTCTCGGTCCAGCCATGCACCGGCAGCTGCCACACCCCGTCGGCGTCCTGGCGCGTGTCCAGGGCCACGGTGATGCGCTCGCCGCCGAACTCGGCCAGCCATGCGATGACCGTGTCCGGCTCGCGCACCGACAGCGAACCGACCACCACGCGTGCGGCGCCGGCATCGAGGATGCGGGCCACGTCGTCGCGTCCACGTACGCCCCCGCCGGTCTGCACCTGCAGCCCGGTCTGGCGGGCGATGTCGCCCAGCAGCGGCGCAAGCGTGTAACCGCCGGCACGCGCGGCGTCCAGGTCGACCAGGTGCATCCAGCGCGCACCTGCGTCGGAAAAGGCCGCGGCGCGTGGCAGTGGATCGTCGCCGTACTGCGTCTCGCGCGCGTAGTCGCCCTGGGCCAGGCGCACGACGCGCCCGCCACGGATGTCCAGCGCCGGGTAGACGGTGTAGCCCATCAGGATTCCATCTCCAGGAAGTTGCGGAGGATGCGCGCGCCGGTACCGGCGGAGCGCTCGGGGTGGAATTGCGCGCCGCAGCGCAGACCCTCATGGACCACGGCGGTGAACAGGCCGCCGTGGTCGGTCGCCGCGACCGTGGCCGGGGTGATCGGCGCGGCATAGCTGTGCACGAAATAGGCGCTGGCGCTCCCATCCAGGCCCTCCAGCAGCGGCGACGGACGCAGCGGCCGCAGCACGTTCCAGCCCATGTGCGGCACCCGGATTCCCGGTACCGACGGCAGGTGGCGAACCCCTCCGGGCAGCAGGCCCAGGCATTCCACATCGCCTTCGTCCGAGCGCTCGTAGAGCAGCTGCATGCCCAGGCAGATGCCCATCAGCGGCACCTGCAGCTGGCGCAGCGGTTCCACCAGGCCCTGCTCGCGCAGGCGGCGCATGCCTTCCGGCGCCGCGCCCACCCCGGGCAGGATCACCCGCTCCGCACCATCCAGGCCTGTGGCATCGCGCACCACCTGCGGCTGCACGCCCAGCCGCTCGAGCGCATAGCAGACCGACCCCAGGTTGGCGCCGCCAGCATCGACGACGACGACGCGTTTGCCGGCCGCGCTCACAGGACCCCCTTGGTCGAGGGCAAAGCGTCGCCCTCGCGGCGGACCGCCTGGCGCAGTGCGCGTGCCAGCGCCTTGAAGCTGGCCTCGACCTTGTGGTGGTCGTTGTCGCCGCTGACGGTGATGTGCAGGTTCAGCCCGGCCGCATCGCACAGCGAGCGGAAGAAGTGCGGCACCAGCTCGGTCGGCATGTCACCGACCTTCTCGCGCACGAAGCTGCCGTCGAACACCAGGTACGGGCGCCCGCTGAAATCCAGCGCCGCGCTGGCGCAGGTCTCGTCCATCGGCAGGGTGAAGCCGTAGCGGCCGATGCCGCGCTTGTCGCCC
Organism: Pseudomonadota bacterium; assembly: GCA_023391775.1. Lineage (GTDB taxonomy): Bacteria > Pseudomonadota > Gammaproteobacteria > Xanthomonadales > Xanthomonadaceae > Pseudoxanthomonas. The sequence continues at coordinate 1,549 of JAEWAG010000073.1, forward strand.
AGCGCCTCGCGCAGCGCCTGGCCCAGGGCCAGCGCGGTGTCCTCGATGGTGTGGTGCTCGTCGATGTGCAGGTCGCCCTCGGTCCGGATCTGCAGCGAGAAGCCGCCGTGCTTGCCGATCTGCTCCAGCATGTGGTCGTAGAACGGCAGCCCGGTGTGGATCCGCGGCTCGGCCACGCGATCAAGGTCGACCTCGACCCGGATCCGGGTCTCCCTGGTGTTGCGCTCCACCACCGCCTGGCGCGGCGCATCGGCCAGCGCGTGGGCGATGCCGGCCCAGTCCCACTCCCCGCCGAACTGCGGGGTGCGCAACTGGAACGCGCGGATGCCCAGGTTGGCAGCGAACTCGTTGTCGGTCGGGCGGTCTCCCACCATGGCCGAGCGCTTCCAGTCGATGCCGCGGTCCTGGATGTACGGCATCACCAGACCGATGCCCGGCTTGCGCGTGGGCTTGTTCTCGTGCGGCCAGCTGCAATCGATCAGCACGTCGCGGAAGGTGATGCCCTGGCTCTCGAACACCTGCATCATCAGGTTGTGCGGGCCGTCGAAACTGGCCTGCGGGTACTGCTCGGTGCCGAGGCCGTCCTGGTTGGACACCATGACGAACTGCCAGCCCGCGTCGCGCAGGCGGAGCAGTGCCGGGATCACGCCGCGCACGAAGCGAAGCTTCTCGTAGGCGTCGATCTGGAAGTCCGCCGGCTCCTCGATCAGGGTGCCATCGCGGTCGATGAAGAGGATCGGCGTCATGCAACTGCTACCTGTGCCTGTGCGGCCAGAACGCGCGCGTTCTGGTCCGGGGTGCCAATGGTGATGCGCAGCGCGTCGCCGAGGGCGGGCGCGGCGCGCTGGTCGCGGACCACGACGCCGGCGTCCAGCAGCCGGTCGAAGGCGGCCTGCGCGTCGTCGAAGCGGACCAGCAGGTAATTGCCGGAAGACGGATAGACCCGGCGCACGCCACGCGTGGCCGCCAGCTCCGCCGCCAGCCGCGTGCGTTCGGAACGCACCTCGGCCACCCGCGCGGCGGTGCGCGCCAGTGCCTCGTCCGACAGCCCGGCGATGGCGAGTTCGGCGCACGGGGTCGGCACCGGATACGGCGCCTGGCAGGTGCGCAGCACGCGCACCAGTGCCGGGT
>JAEWAG010000076.1 GCA_023391775.1 Pseudomonadota bacterium
CGTAGGCCTGCATGTAGTCGGCGAACACCGGGTCCATCAGCAGCGGCACGTGGCCGAACAGGTCGTGGAACAGGTCCGGCTCGGCGATGTAGTCGATCTGGTCCGGGCGCCGGATCCACCAGGTCACAGGAAAGCGCCGGTTGGCCAGGTGGTCGAAGAAATCCAGTTCCGGCAGCAGGCCTTCCACGCCCGCCAGGGTCCAGCCGGTGGCGGCCTGCAGGGCCTGGTTGAGCTGGTCGAAGCGCGGGATCTGGCGCGCGTCCATACCCATGGCGTCCTGCGCCTTGAGGAACTCGTCGCAGGCACGGCCCACCAGCAGCGCCCGCTGACGCGCATACAGCGTGCCCCAGGTGGCGTGGTCGTCGGCGCTGTAGTCCTCCCAGGGCTGCTCGACCACCGCGGTGGTGTAGACCGGGACGTAACCCTTGTCGGTCTGCAGGCGTTCGGATTCGACGCGGCGGGGCGTGGCCATGGCAGTAGTCCGGCTGACGGGGAAGTCCCAGCCTAGAACGGCAGCCACGCAAGCGGGTTGCAAAGTTGCATGCTGCGTCCGGTCTGGCGCAATGTTGTTGCGTCAAAACCATGGTGCAATGCAACGATGTCCGCTCCAGTCGCACTCGACCGCACCGACCTGCGCTTGCTGGCCCTGCTTCAGCGCGAGGGCCGGGCCGCCAATGCCGAGCTCGCCGCACGGGTCAACCTGAGTCCCTCGGCCTGCCTGCGCCGGATCCAGCGCCTGGAGGCGAGCGGGGTGATCGCCGGCTACGGCGCGCGCCTGGACCCGCAGGCCCTGGGCTTGGGCCTGCAGGCGGTGGTGCGGGTACAGCTGGAGAAACATGGCACGGCGGTGATCGAACGCTTCATCGAGCGCGTGCAGGGCTGGGACGAGGTGGTGACCTGCCACGCCCTGACCGGCGACATGGACTACCAGCTGCACGTGCATGTGGCCGACCTGGAGCACTTCTCACGCTTCCTGCTGGACCACCTGCTCAACGACGCCGGCGTCGCCGACGTCAATTCCAGCTTCGTGCTGCGCACGGTCAAGGCGTATGCCGGGCTGCCCCTGCCGCGAACCTGACAGCGCAGCCGGATTTATCCGATGTTTCCGCGCCGGCGCGCGCTGCAGAATGGCCGGCGCGCCCGGCTGTGGGCGCAGGGGAACCAGGAGAAACCATGGACAGGATGTTCAAACGCCTCGGCCTGCTGCCGCTGGCGCTGTTCGCGCCGGTGGCCGCGGCCGCCGAGCAGGCGCTGCCGGCCGCCAGCACGTTGCCGCTGGACTTCAGCCGGCCGCTGGAGATCGGCGTGGAGGTGCAGGGGATGGATGCCGAGGCCCGGGTCAACGAGCTGTCGCAGTATCTGGACCAGCAGGGCTTCGAGCTGAGACTGAAGCTGGACTACCGGATACGGGAAGACGCTACCGAGTCGGGCAGCCTGTCGGTGGGCGGCACCCGGACCGGGACGATCTCGCCGCAGCAGCTGGACGCGGTCGTGGCCCGGGTGGCCGACCTGGCGGACCGCTACCAGGGCAGCACCCGCTGGTCCTTCGTCCAGCTTCCGGACGGGCCCTGAGCGCGGGAGACGCGGCGGCGGCTCAGCCCGCGCCGCGGGCCGGGACGGGGGCTCCGGTGTCGAGCCCGCCAGTGTCCTCCGCCTGGAGCAGGACCCAGCGGTCGCGTCCCTGGTGCTTGGTCATGTACAGCGCCTGGTCGGCGGTGCGTACCAGCTGTTCCCAGTCCGCGGCCATCGTCGCGGCGCCGGCCCGCGACACGCTCGCCAGCCCCGCCGAGATGGTCACCCGCCGCGGCACGCCGCCGAGCACGAATGGCTCGGCGCGGATGCATTCGCACAGCCGCTCGCCGATCGCCTCGGACTGCGCGGGGTCCAGTCCGAAGCAGGCCAGCAGGAACTCCTCGCCACCCCAGCGCGCCAGGCAGTCGCTGCCGCGGGTCTGCGCCGCCAGGCGCCGCGCGACCTCGGCCAGTACCTGGTCGCCCTCGTGGTGGCCCCAGGTGTCGTCGATCGACTTGAACCGGTCCACGTCCAGCAGCACCAGCAGCACCGCCTCGCCGGCGTGGGCACTGCCGTCGCTGGCCAGCCGGCCCAGCCGCGCCGGGATTTCCTCGCCGGCGTGCCGCCGGTTGTAGAGCCCGGTCAGCGCGTCGGTGCACGAGATCGACTCCAGACGCTGGTAGGCCTGGCGCAGCTCGGTGGTGCGCAGCGCCACTTCCTGCTCCAGCGCCTGGCGACGCTGCAGGTGCCGCCGGTTGCCGTAATGCAGCAGCAGCACCAGACCGGCCACCACGGCTGCGGCCACCAGCAGGCGGAACAGCCAGGTTTCGTGGAACCACGGCGCGATCCGGAAGTCGATCATCGCCGCCTGGTGCGGCTCCGGCGTCGCCGCGTCGACCACCTCGAACCGGTAGTCGCCCGGCGGCAGGTTGGTGTACTGCACCCGCGACTCGGACTGTGGCGCCAGGTTCCGCCAGTGGCGGTCGTATCCGTGCAGCCGGTACCGCAGGCGCGGCACATGCAGCGGCGCCAGGCTGATGGCGGAGAAATCCAGCTGCAGGTCGCGCTCGGCGGCCTCCAGCTGCAGCCCGCCGGCCAGCAGGGATGGATCGGACAGGTCGCTGCGCCGGGTGGTGGCGACACGCTCGACCAGTGGCAGCGAGGAGCCGTCGGTCGCCAGCGCCGGGTCGATCTAGAACACGCCGCCGGCTATCGGCAGCACGAAGCGCCCGCCCTGGTAGAGACCGCGGCCGCTGCCGCCACCAAGGCAGCAGTTGAGCTGCTGTCCGGCCAGGAACTGGCGGCCCTGGGTCAGCAGGCCACGGACGCTGACCATCCGCGCCGGGTCGACGGCGGCGGCGATCAACTCCTGCTCCGGCACCAGGTAGGCGCCACGCACGCCGGTGACCAGCAGCCGCCCACTGCGGTCGGGGATGATCGCGTACACATCATTGGGCGGAATGCCGCGGCTGCGGCCGAGGCCGACCCAGCGGCCCTCGTGCTGCAGGTACAGGCGGCCGCTGGAACCGGAGCCGACCAGCAGCCGGCCGTCGGCGGTCTCGTGGATGGCCATCACCTACAGCGGCGATTCCGGCAGCTGAACCGGCACCAGGCGGTCGCCGGCCAGCTCATACAGGCCGCCGGCGCCCCCGGCGAACAGGCGGCCATCGCGGGTCTGGACCACGGTCCGTATCTCGTGCCGCGCGCTGTTGTCGGTGCCGAGCAGGCGGCGCAACGGTGCGCCAGGATCCAGCCGGTACAGGCCGCGGCGGGTGCCAAGCCACAGCCGGCCCTCGCGGTCGCGCAGGAAGGCGTTGGTGCGGATGTCCTGCAATGGCGCGAATTCCGCCGGCGACTCGATCCGGCCATCGGCGTGGTAGCGGAACACGCCACGCGTGCTGCCCAGCAGGATGCCGTCGCCGTCGAGCGCCATGCCGTACACCATGGCAGCTGTTCGCTGCCCGGCACCGGGTCCATGCGGCCGTCGCGGGCCGTCGCCAGCCCGTAGGTGCCGCCGGTCATCACCCCGTCGCCCCACGGCACCACCGCCCACATGAAATGCGCCATCGCCGGCGGCACGTGCAGCGGGGCCAGGGTGCCGACGCCATTCCAGACGCGGTGCACGCCCGTGGACTGGGTGGCGATCCACAGGCTGCCGTCGCGATCCTCGAACAGCCGCCGCGCGCGCGACCCCACGCCGTGCACGACCTCCTCGGCGATCCGGTTCTCGCGCATGCGGAACAGGCTCAGCTCGGTACTCACCCACAGGTTGTGGTCGCGGTCGGACAGCAGCGACAGCACCGGGCGTTGCAGGCGCGGGTCAGGGTGCCGGTGCCAGGCCTGGCCATCGTGCACGTAGAGGCCGGCGGTCGTTGCCGCCAGCAGCTGGCCGTCCACCTCCAGCAGCTGCTCCACGTAGCCCTCGCCCAGCCCGGGCAGCAGCATCTGCGCCATCTGGTCGCCAACCACGCGCACGACAGGCCGATCGGCGGCCAGCCACAGCTCGTCGCCGCGGCGGGCCACGGCGGCCACGCCCGGCACCTCTTAGCGCACCCGCACCTGCATGTCCGGGTCCAGCCCGAGCACCGCGTCAAGGTCGCTGACCAGCGTCAGCCCATCGCGGTCCAGGCCGAGCACGCGCACCACCCGCTCGCGCAGCGCCGGCACCTGCACGAAGCGTCCGTGCTGGCGCAGCAGCACGCCGTTATCGCTGCCGATCCACAGCCGGCCCTGGCGATCGCTGCGGATGCCGTACACCACGCTGCCACCAAGCTCGGGCGTGTTCTCCGCGTCGTACACGGTGAAGCGTCCGCCATCGGAACGGGCCAGGCCGCTGATCGAGCCCACCCACAGCGCGCCCTGTCCGTCCTGGGCCAGATCGCTTCCGCCCGGGAAGGGCAGGCCGTCGCTCACCAGCCAGCGCTCGTGCGCTTACTGGCCGAACGGACGGAACGGATCAAGCGCGCATGCGGCCGGAATGTGCCCGAGCAGGACAAGCAGCAAGGCGGCGATCCATCCGCAGCCGCGTGACACACCGGCATTCCGTCGCTGTCGCACCATCGGCCTCCAATGCCACCGATCCCGCAGGGCCAGTCTGCCCCGCCGTTTCGGCCGGTGTCACGCCTTGTCTGCGGCTTCCTCCGTGGTGAGCGGTACCTTCCCGCATCCGGCCCGGCTGCGACCGCTAACGCGTCGCGCGCGGCGGGGCCCCCGGCCCCCCCCCCCGGGCGCCGCGC
>JAEWAG010000086.1 GCA_023391775.1 Pseudomonadota bacterium
CCGGGGCCTGGGGGCGCACCCGCGCAACACCAGCCCGCCGAACTCGCGGGTCTGGCCAAGGTCCAGCACCAGGCGACGATCGCCCGCGCCTGCCCACGCGGTATCGGCATCGCCATCGATGGCCAGCGCCGCGGCCGGGTCACCCTGGCCGGCATCGGCCGCGACCACGGCCGGTGGCGTCGCCGGCTCCGGCGGCAACGGCTCCAGCGACAGGCTGTCAAAGCACACGCTGCCGCGCCCGCCGGCGTTGTTGTAGACGGTGAACTCGAGCTTCGCGCTGCGGCGCAGGATACGGTCCGGGTCCGGCCCCCAGGCCTTGTCGATGTGCCGGGTGCGGTAGCGCACCTCGGCCCAGTCGCCCGGGAAGGCGTAGCGCGGGCGGTTCACCCACCACACGTTGTCGCCACTGGCATCGACCAGCTTGAACTGCAGGTCGTTCGCCGGGGAGTCCCCGCGCAGGTGGAACGAGAAGCGGTAGTTGTCCGGGTATTCCAGCGGCAGGTCGCGCTGGATGCCGGCGTAGCCGGACACACCGTTGAAATCGTAGTCCAGGCACAGCGCCCTGCCCTGCGCCCCCTCGACCTGGCGGATCGAACCGCTGACCTGGTCGGAGACGACCACCCGCCACGGCGCCGGATCCTCGAAACCGTCCAGCAGCCGCGGGCCAGCCATGGCGGCCGGAACCGAAGCGGCGCTCAGAAGCAGGACGGCTGCCGCGGCCCGCGGCACGTGCAGGACGCGGCACGCCCCCAGAAACCGTGCGCGCCACGGGTGGCGTGTCCGCGCCTCCGTGGAAGGATCAGCGGCCTGTTCCGTGCAAGGGGGACAGGCTGCGTCCGCGATGGAAGCCGGTGCTTTTCCGCGCGCAGGCACGGGGCCCTGGTCAGCGAGTCCCATCGTTCCTCCTATCCCTTGACGCTGCCCAGCAGCAGACCCTGGATGTAGTAGCGCTGCAGCAGCAGGAACAGCGCCAGCACCGGCAGCACGGTGACCACGGCGCCGGCCATCATCATCTCCACGTCCATGATGTGCTCGCGTGACAGCGTCGCCAGCGCCACCGGCAGGGTGTAGTGCTCCTGGTCGGTCAGCACGATCAGCGGCCACATGAAGTCGTTCCAGGCAGCCATGAACGAGAAGATCGCCAGCGTCACCAGCACCGGCTTGAGCATTGGCAGGACGATGGAGAAGAAGATCCGCCACTCGCCGGCGCCGTCCATGCGTGCGGCTTCCAGCAACTCGTCCGGGATCGAGCGCGCGTACTGGCGCACCAGGAAGATGCCGAACACGCTGGCCAGCGCCGGGATGACCACCCCGCCGTAGGTGTTGACCAGGCCCAGCTGCTTCATCATCAGGAACAGCGGCAGCATCGCCACCTGGGCGGGCACCACCAGTGCCGCCAGCAGCAGCTGGAACAGCCGCTCGCGCCCGGCGAAGCGGAGCTTGGCGAAGGCATAGCCGGCCAGCGTGTTGACCAGCAGCGAGCCGAGGGTGATCGCACCGGCCACCAGCAGGCTGTTGGCGAAGTTGCGCGCCATGCCGGTGCGGCCCAGCAGCGCCTGGTAGTTGTCGCCGGTCAGTGCCGAAGGCAGCAGTGGCGGCGGGAAACGGCTGGCCTCGCCGGTCGGCATGAACGACACCGACACCATCCACAGCAGCGGCGCCAGGCTGACCATGGCCAGCAGCAGCAGCGCGCCGTTGACCAGCAGCCACTGCAGCCGCGACTGCCCTACTTCGCGGACCGGGCCGCTCATACCAGCCCCCGTCGCCGGCCGATGCGCAGGATCACCGTGGTCACCGCGAGGATCACCAGGAACAGCAGGAACGCCACCGCCGAGGCGCGACCCAGGTTCCACCACTTGAAGCCTTCCTCGAACATGAAGTACAGCACGCTGACCGTGCTCTGCAGCGGGTCGCCGCGGGTCATCACGTAGGGCTCGGCAAACAGCTGGAAGTAGCCGGACACGGTGATCACGCCCACCACCAGCAGCACCGGCCCCAGCTGCGGCAGGGTGATGTGCAGCAGCTGCTGCCAGCGCGAGGCGCCGTCGATGCGCGCCGCCTCGTACAGGTCGCGCGGGATCGCCTGCAGGCCGGCGAGGAAGATCACCATGTTGTAGCCGAAGTTCTTCCAGACCGCGAACAGGATGATGGTCGGCATCGCCCAGGCCGGGTCCCCCAGCCAGTCCACCGGATCGATGCCCACCTGGGCCAGGGCCCAGTTCACCAGGCCGTAGCGGGTGTGGAACAGGTAACGCCAGATCACCGCCACCGCGACCAGGGTGGTAACCACCGGCGCGAACAGCGCGGTGCGGAACAGCGCGCGGAAGCGGGCCACCGGCGAGTTCAGCAGCAGCGCGGCAGCCAGCGAGGTCGCCACCGACAGCGGCACGCCGACGACCACGAAGTAGCTGGTGTTCCACAGCGACTTCCAGAACATCGGCGTGCGCAACAGCTCCAGGTAGTTGTCCAGGCCGGCGAAGCGCAGGTTGGCCGGATCGGCCAGGGCATAGAGGTCGAAGTCGGTGAGGCTCAGTGCCAGTGCCGACAGCACCGGCAGTGCGAAGAACACGCCGATCACCAGCAGCGCCGGGGCGGCGAACATCCAGCCGGCCAGGCGTGCGTTCACTGCGATGCTCCGGCCGCCGTGTCGCGCTCATGCATCCAGCGACGCTTGGCGAGGATGGCGTCCACCCGGGCATCCAGCTCGCGCACGGCCTGGTCCTGCGGCAGCCCGCCGCGCACCACCCGCTCGGTCACCAGGCGCATCTCCTGGACGATGCGCTCCCACTCCAGCACCTTCGGCGCGGGCCTGACCCGCTCCAGCTGCTCGCCGAAAGCCGCCGCCAGCGCGTCGTCCTGCAGCAGCGGCGAATCCCAGGTGCTGCGCCGTGGCGGCAGGTTGCCGCTCAGCGCGTGGAAGCGCTGCTGGATGTCCGGGCGCGACAGGAACTCGATCAGCTTCCACGCCTGCTCGGACCGCGGAGAGCCGCGGAACAGGACCAGGCTGGTCCCGCCGGCGATGCCCGCTCCGGGGCCGTCCGGCCCGGGCAGCGGCATCGTCCCCCACTGGCCCTCCAGCCCGGGCGGCTGCCGGCGCCGGAACTCACGGATGTTCCATGGCCCGGACAGATAGAAGACGTACGAGCCGCGGAAGAACTCGTCCCATACGTTGGAGATCTGGGTCTCGGACACCTCCGGTGCCCAGCCGTTGCGGAACATGGCCGCATAGAACGCGAGCGCCCGGCGGAAGCCCGGGCTCCGGAAGTTGCCGCGGGTGTTGTCCTCGCGCAGCAGCGGATCGTCCTGCTGCAGGGCCAGGGACAGCTGCTGCTCGAACTCGTTGAGCGGCATCAGGATCGCGTGGCGCCCGGGTGCGCCCTGGCGCATGACCGCGGCCATCGCCTCCTCCCACTGCGCCCAGGTTTGCGGCAGCGACTCCACCCCGGCATCGCGCAGCAGGTCCTTGCGGTAGTACAGCAGGCGCGTGTCCACGTACCACGGCACGCCGACCAGCGCCCCGTCCACCACGGAGGTGTCCCAGATGCCGGGGAAGTAGTCGCCCTGCTCCACGACGGACGAGGCATCCACCCGCGCCTGCAGCGGCTGCAGCGCGCCCAGCTGGGCGAACTCGGGGATCCAGGTGTTGCCGAGCTGGCACACGTCCGGCAGCGCATCGGCGGCGAAGGCGGTCAGCAGCTTCTCGTGCGCGGCGCTCCAGGGGATCTGCTGGATCTGCACGCGGATGCCGGTCTGGCGCTCGAACTCCGGCACCAGCTCGGCCACCACCTCCGCCTCGCGGCCCATGGCCCAGAAGCGCACCGGCTCGCTGGCCGGGTCCTTCGCGCATCCGGCCAGCGCCCCGGCCGCCAGGAAAACGGCCAGGCAGGCGTGGAG
>JAEWAG010000090.1 GCA_023391775.1 Pseudomonadota bacterium
GTCAAGGCCATGGGCCAGATCACCGGCGCGGTGGTGGCCATCACCGTGGTCCTGGCGGCGGTGTTCATCCCCTCCGCCCTGCAGGGGGGCGCGGCCGGCGAGATCTACAAGCAGTTCGCGCTGACGATCGCCATCGCCATGGGTTTCTCGGCGTTCCTGGCCCTGGGCTTCACCCCGGCGCTGTGCGCGACCTTCCTCAAGCCCAGCCACCACGCCAACTCGAACTGGGTGTTCCGCACCTTCAACAAGTACTACGACCGCATCAGCGGCACCTATGTCGGGCACATCGGCAGCGCGGTGCGGCATGCGCCTCGCTGGATGATCCTGTTCGTGGTGCTGGCCGCCCTGTGCGGGTTCGCCCTTACCCGCATGCCGGGAAGCTTCCTGCCGGAAGAGGATCAGGGCTACGCCATGGCCATCGTGCAGCTTCCGCCAGGCGCAAGCCTGCAACGGACCCAGGCGGTGTTCGACGACATGCACCAGCGCCTGCAGGGGCTGGACGGCTTCGAGAGCGTGCTGCAGGTGGCGGGTTTCAGCTTCGTGGGCACCGGCGAGAACGTCGGCATGGCCTTCATCAAGCTCAAGCCCTGGGAAGAGCGCGAGATGACCGCGCCGGAGTTCATCCAGCAGGCCAACGGCGCCATGTTCGGCATCAAGGAAGCCACGATCTTCGTGGTGAACCTGCCGACCGTGCAGGGCCTGGGCCAGTTCGGCGGATTCGACATGTGGCTGCAGGACCGTGCCGGCCAGGGACAGGCGTCGCTGACCCAGGCGCGCAACATGCTGCTGGGCGCGGCCGCCCAGAACCCCGGGCTGGTCGGGGTGCGCCCGAACGGCCTGGAGGATGCGCCGCAGCTGGCACTGAAGGTCGATCGGGTGCAGGCGCAGGCGATGGGCCTGGAAGTCGGTGACATCTACAACGCGATCAGCCTGATGCTGGCGCCGGTGTACGCCAACGACTTCTTCTACGAGGGCCGCATCAAGCGCGTCAACGTGCGCGCCGATGCGCCGTACCGCACAGGTGCCGAATCCCTGGGCAGCTTCTACACCCCCAATGGCGAGGGCGGGATGATCCCGCTGTCCACGGTCGTCGATGCCAGGTGGTCCACCAGCGCGCCGTCGCTGAACCGCTACAACGGCTACGCGGCGGTCAACATCGTCGGCTCGCCGGCCCCGGGCCACAGCTCGGGCGAGGCGATGGCGATCATGGAAGGCATCGTCACCAACGACCTGCCGCCGGGCTTCGGCTTCGACTGGTCGGGCATGTCCTACCAGGAGATCCTGGCCGGCAACACCGCGACACTGCTGCTGGTGCTGTCGATCGTGGTGGTGTTCCTGTGCCTGGCGGCGCTGTACGAGAGCTGGTCGATCCCGGTGGCGGTGTTGCTGGTGGTGCCCCTGGGCGTGCTTGGCGCGGTGCTGTTCAGCCTGGCCCGCGGCCTGCCGAACGACATCTTCTTCAAGATCGGCCTGATCACGATCATCGGCCTCGCGGCGAAGAATGCGATCCTGATCGTCGAGTTCGCGGTGGAGCAGCGCCTGGCCGGCAAGACCCTGCGCGAGGCCACGGTGGAAGCGGCACGCCTGCGCTTCCGTCCGATCCTGATGACGTCCTTCGCGTTCATCATGGGCGTGGTTCCGATGGCCCTGTCCACCGGCGCCGGCGCCAAAGCACGCCACGCGATCGGTTCCGGCGTCATCGGTGGCATGGTCTTCGCCACGTTCCTGGGCCTGTTGATGATCCCGGTGTTCTTCATCGTGGTCCGGCGCATGCTCGGCGACAAGCTGGACGAGCCGTCGAAGGAGTACCTGGACCGGCAGCAGCGCGAGGGTGCGGCGATCCAGCACTGACGCGCGTCACTGCGGCAACAGGAAAGCCCCGGCCAGGTGCCGGGGCTTTTCTTTTGCGCCTTTGGCGGACGGGGGGGGCCGCCTTTGGACCGGGTTCGCGGCGGCGTGCCGGCGCTGACTGTGGCCTGGTCCCGGCCCCTCCCGGGCAGTGGCTGGCCATGTCTTTGCCTCGCCGTTGCTGTGCTTGGGCCTGGCTGTTGCCGTTGCTGTTGCCGCGGCTTTTGTCTTTCCCGCCCGTTATAGCGAGCCGAGCATCGCAGCGACGGCGGGACAAAGGCGGCCCATCTGTCTGAGCGAAGCAAGTTATGGGCCGCCCCCGCCGGCGCGAAAAGCGCAGGGCACCGGCTGGCGAAGCCAGGCGGCGAGCGGTCCGGGCTGTGCTTTCTTTTGGTTACTTTTCTTTGCACAAGCAAAGAAAAGTGACTCGCCGTAGCCGCGCAGCGGCGGGCGAAACGCTGTTGCTCCTGAGCCTCCGCAGGAGGCTGCCTTTGATTGCCTTGGTTCTGCTTTCTTCAAGGCAAAAGCCGTCAGCAAGTCAAAACATGTTTCGCCAGCGGCTTCGCCGCTTGGGCGAGTCACTTTTTCTTTGCTCCTGCGACGGGCGCTCCCAAATTCGGGGTCCCGCCGGGTCGACCAGTCTGCGTGTAGGTGCCCTGAGGATCCCCTGTTCCGCCAAGTCCCCTAAGGTGCGATCGATCAGAAGAGATCGCCGTACGGCCTGGCGCCTGGGGCATTCAGGGACCGCCAGGATCGAAGGCCATGCGAGCAGCAAGCCCCGCACCCCCCCCAGAAAACAGAAACGCCCCGGCAAGGCCGGGGCGTCCGCGTGCATCAGGCAAACCCGGAAGGGCTTACTTGATCGCTTCCTGGTAACGACGCTCGACCTCGTCCCAGTTGACCACGTTGAAGAACGCGCCGATGTATTCCGGGCGACGGTTCTGGTACTTCAGGTAGTAGGCGTGCTCCCACACGTCCAGTCCCAGGATCGGCGTGTTGCCGTCCATCAGCGGGCTGTCCTGGTTGGCCGAGGACTCGACCACCACCTTCTTGTCCGGGGT
>JAEWAG010000135.1 GCA_023391775.1 Pseudomonadota bacterium
GAGATGGCCACCGTCTACAGCGCCCTGGGCGCGAAGGTGACCGTGGTCGAGTTCATGGACCAGCTGATGCCGGGCGCCGACAAGGACCTGGTCAAGCCGCTGGCCGACCGCCTGAAGAAGCAGGGCATCGAGGTCCACCTGAAGACCAAGGCGTCCGGGGTGAAGGCGGACAAGAAGGGCATCACCGTGACCTTCGAGTCGGCGACCGAGGGCGAGAAGCCGGCACTGGAATCCGGCACCTGGGACCGCGTGCTGGTCGCCGTGGGCCGCGCGCCGAACGGGAAGAAGATCGACGCGGAGAAGGCCGGCGTGCAGGTCACTGAGCGCGGCTTCATCCCGGTGGACCGGCAGATGCGCACCAACGTGCCGCACATCTTCGCCATCGGCGACATCGTCGGTAACCCGATGCTGGCCCACAAGGCCACGCACGAGGGCAGGCTGGCCGCCGAAGTGGCTGCCGGCGAGAAGAAGGAGTGGGGGGCGCGGGGGATCCCGTCGGTGGCCTACACCAGCCCGGAAATCGCCTGGGTGGGCGTGACCGAGACCGAGGCCAGGGCCAAGGGGCTGAAGGTCGGCGTGGGCAAGTTCCCGTGGGCGGCCAGTGGCCGCGCCATCGGCATCGGCCGCACCGAGGGCTTCACCAAGCTGGTGTTCGACGAGGCCACCCATCGCGTGATCGGCGCGGGCATCGTCGGCGTGCATGCCGGTGACCTGATCTCCGAACTGGCCCTGGCGATCGAGATGGGCGCCGAGGCGGCGGACATCGCCCACACCATCCATCCGCACCCGACCCTGGGCGAGACGGTGGCGATGGCGGCGGAAGTGTTCGAAGGCACGATCACCGACCTGTACATCCCGAAGAAGAAGTAACCGCTTCGGCGTGCGTCAAAAGAAAAACCCCGGCAATGCCGGGGTTTTTCGTATGCAGCGGGGGCCCAGGCTCAGAACGCCAGGGTCACGCCCACGACCGGGCCCTTGAAGCGCTGGTCCCAGCCGACCAGGCCGTCGCGCATGTAGTCGCCGGTAACCGAGCGCTTGACGTCCAGGCGATACCACTCGTAGCCGGCGAACATGCCGAAGTTGTCGGTGAAGCGGTACTCGGCCACCGCATTGATGCGGCTGATGCTGCCGTCGTAGTCGCCGAAGTCGCCCCAGTCCGCGTCCAGGTACTGGCCCTGCAGGTTCAGCAGCCAGCGGTCGCCCGGGCGGGCGGTCAGGCGCAGGCCGACCACCGGCGCGTAGCCGTGCTCGCTGGCCTCGTCGGCCCAGCGCTCCTCCCCGGCCTCGGCCACCAGCTTGGCCTTGGCCTTGGCCCATTCGGCACCGATCTGCAGGCCGACGCTGAAGTTGTCGGTCTGCACCACCGAGTAGTCGTACAGCAGGCTGGCCAGCTGGAAGTCCAGCTCCGCCTCGGCGTAGCTGCCGGCCGGCAGGGTGATGTCGTCGTAGGACAGGTCCTGGCCCAGGGTCTCGCGCCGGCGCTTGTCGTAGTTGAAGTAGTCGAAGACCAGGCGCTGGCGCTCGCTCATGCGGAACACGCCGTCGATCCGCGGCACCCATTCGCTGCTGCCGAAGTCGAAGTCCTGGGAGAAGCTGAAGGGCTCGTCCATGAACGTGGTCGACGCCGACAGCTCGGACTCGGCCTTCGCGCTCATCGCGCCCAGGCGCAGGGTGAATCGGTCGTCCTGGTTCTCCTGGGCGGCAACGGGGGCAGCGGCAGCCAGCATGGCCAGGGCAAGCAGGGTGGGGACGGTACGCAGTTGCATCGTGTCGTTCACGTCGGGTGGAGGGGAGGCCACTATCCGGCCAGCGCGGTCCACGACTCGTGAGCCCCTTGCCGAAATCTCGTGAAAGCACGGATAACAAAGGCCCCGGTGGGGACGGGGCCTTGGCGGCGACGGAACGACGAGGTGCCCGTGGCTGCACGGGGTCGGACAGGCCGGGCGCCGCGAAGTTCCGTCCGTACGCCCGTGACTGGCGCCGGTTGTCCCTTAAAATGTCCACCTGCTATAATTTTGCGGCTCAACGGGCGCAACTGCTGCCTGGCGGCCTGCTACCCGCTCCCTCCCACAGGTACCTCACGTGATGAACTCCGTTGCCGCGGGTCGGCGACAGGCCGGTCGCGCGATTGCCTGGCAGGGGGTGGCGACGCTGCTGACCGCACTGGCCTGCCTCTGGTTCGGCTGGAAGGCGGGCGCGGCGGCGCTGGTGGGCGGCAGCGCGGTGCTGCTGGGTGGCTGGATCGCCGCCCGGATCGGTTTGGGGGGTGGCATCACCGGCGCGGCTCCGGCGATGACGCGCCTGCTGGCAGGGATGCTGGCCAAGTGGGCTGTCCTGATCTCCATGATGGTGATCGGCGTGCTCGCACTCGGGTTGCACCCGCTGCCGATGCTGATTGCGGCGGTGGTGGTGCTGGTGGCCCAGGTCGTGGCCATGGCACGCAACCCCTGAACGACTCAGGTTGCTGCGGCAACCGTGATACCGCAACACAAATCTCCAGGCGTTAGCACAGGAAGATCGGACCTATGGCGGGCGAGGCGGAACAGACCCCTACCAGCTACATCCAGCACCATCTGCAGAACCTCGTGTACAGCGAGGCGGAGGGCGTGCATGGCTCGACTGCGAACGACGGCTTCTGGTCGCTGAACCTGGACACCTTCCTGACTTCGGTCACGATGGGCCTGATGGTGACCGTGCTGTTCTGGCTGGCCACCCGCAAGGCCACCTCCGGTGTGCCCGGCAAGTGGCAGGCCTTCGTCGAGATCTGCCTGGAGTTCGTCGATCGTCAGGCGCGTGACACCTACCACGGGACCAGCAAGCTGGTGACGCCGCTCGCGATCCCCCTGTTCTTCTGGATCCTGCTGATGAACATGATCAAGTTCATCCCGGCGGACTTCATCGCCAAGCCGCTCGAGATGGCAGGCGTGGGCTACTGGAAGCCGGTGCCGACCGCCGACGTCAACGCGACGCTGGGCATGTCGATCAGCGTGTTCTTCCTGATGCTGTTCTTCGCGCTGCGTTCCAAGGGCCTGGGTGGTTTCACCCACGAGTTCCTGACCGCGCCGTTCGGCAAGTGGATGATGCCGTTCAACCTTATCCTCAACATCGTCGAGTGGCTGAGCAAGCCGATTTCGCTGGCGATGCGACTGTTCGGCAACATGTTCGGCGGCGAGATCGTGTTCCTGCTGATCTGGGTGCTCGGCGGCGCCGGCCTCATCGGCATGCTCGGCGGCGCGGTCTTCGGCCTCGGCTGGATGATCTTCCACCTGCTGGTCATTCCGCTGCAGGCGTTCATCTTCATGATGCTGTCGATCGTGTACCTCAGCCTGTCCGAAGACAGCCACTGATCCTGCTTTCCGCTTCACCTTCGTTCCCACCGCTTCACCAACTCAGCTATCCGTTCCGGAGAAAACCATGGAAACCGCACTGACCGCCCTCGCTTCCGTCCAGGCTTCGACCGTTCTGGCCATCGGCATCATGATCGGCCTGGCCGCGCTGGGCGCCGGCCTGGGTCTGGCCATCATGGCCGGCAAGTTCCTCGAGTCGGCCGCCCGCCAGCCGGAGC
>JAEWAG010000020.1 GCA_023391775.1 Pseudomonadota bacterium
GGCCTGGGCCAGCCAGCCGCCGCGGTGGTCCAGGACCAGCAGGGCCACGGCCAGCGCCAGGTAGGCCAACAGCCGCAGCGGGCCGGATTCACCGGGGCGCGCAGCGGGGGGAGAACCGGCGTAGGACGACACGGACGGTGATCAGGCGGGCAGCGCGGCGGAGGAAGGAGTATGGCGGCAGCGGCCGCCTCTGGCGACCGCCGTGCCCGGGAGCGCCGACGCGGCGTCGCGAGGCGCTGGCATCAGTCCGGGGTGAAGAACTCGTTGCCGTGCATGTCCACCAGCTCCAGCGCGCGGCCGCCACCGCGGGCCACGCAGGTCAGCGGGTCGTCGGCCACCTGCACGTGCAGGCCGGTTTCCTCGCTGACCAGCTTGTCCAGGTCGGCCAGCAGGGCGCCGCCGCCGGTCAGCACGATGCCGCGCTCGGCCACGTCCGCGCCCAGCTCCGGCGGGGTCTGCTCCAGCGCCAGCTTGACCGCCGAAACGATCCCCGACAGTGGCTCGTGCAGCGCCTCCAGCACCTCGTTGGAGTTGATCTTGATCATCTTCGGCACGCCCTCGGCGAGGTTGCGGCCGGTGATCTCCATCTCCTTGGCCTCGGACTGCGGGTAGGCGCAGCCCAGCTCCATCTTGATCCGCTCGGCGGTCACCTCGCCGATCAGCATGCCGTGGTTGCGGCGCACGTAGTTGGTGATCGCCTCGTCGAAGCGGTCGCCGCCGATGCGCACCGAGGCCGAGTACACGATGCCGTTGAGCGAGATCACCGCCACCTCGGTGGTGCCGCCGCCGATGTCGATGACCATCGAGCCGCGCGCCTCGGAGACCGGCATGCCGGCGCCGCTCGCCGCGGCCATCGGCTCCTCGAGCAGGTAGACGTCGCGCGCGCCGGCCTCCTCGGCCGATTCCTTGATCGCGCGGCGCTCGACCTGGGTCGAGCCGGCCGGCACGCACACCAGCACGCGCGGGCTGGGACGCAGCACCCGGGCCTTGTGCACCTTCTTGATGAAGTGCTTGAGCATGGCCTCGGTGTAGGTGAAGTCGGCGATCACGCCGTCCTTCATCGGCCGGATGGTGGTGATGTTGCCCGGGGTGCGGCCCAGCATCTGCTTGGCCTCCGCGCCCACCGCCGCCACCGAGCGGGTGCCGCCGATGGCGCGGTCCTGGCGCACGGCGACCACCGAAGGCTCGTTCAGGACGATGCCCTGTCCGCGGACATAGATCAGGGTGTTGGCCGTGCCCAGGTCGATGGACAGGTCGTTGGAAAACATGCCGCGGAGCTTCTTGAACATCGAGGGGCGGTCCTGGGGGTGTCCGGTCTGGAAAGGAGGCGGGCAGTGACGCAACCGGCGGGGGAGCGCCGGCGCGCGGGGCGGCGGTCCCGGCGCCGGAAACGGCGCCATTGGCGAAATTTTGGACAGCAAAAACTGGCCGGCTAGCCTAGCAACGCGCCCGGTCGCGGGCAAGGAATTCCACGGGAAACCGGGGGTTTGCGCCCTTCCGGCGCCACTTCATTGCCGGGGCCGGCACATCGCCGGGGTGGCCGGGCCGGGATGCAGCCGGTAACCTTTGCACCGCGGCGCAAGGCCGCAGCCCCCGCCACGCGCGCCGCGCGCGCCCGAGTAACAGCCGATGTCCACCCTGATCTGTGGTTCCCTCGCCTACGACACCATCATGGTGTTTCCGGACCAGTTCAAGAACCACATCCTGCCGGACAAGGTGCACATCCTGAACGTCTCGTTCCTGGTGCCGCGCATGCGGCGGGAATTCGGCGGCTGCGCCGGCAATATCGCCTACAACCTGCACCTGCTGGGCGGAAAGCCCGTGCCGATGGGCACCGTGGGTGGCGATTTCGGCCCCTACCGCGAGCACTTCGAGACGCTGGGCATCGACCTGTCGCGGGTGAAGGTGATCGAGGAGCTGTTCACGCCGCAGGCCTTCATCACCACCGACCACGACAACAACCAGATCACCGCCTTCCATCCCGGCGCGATGATGCGGTCGCACGAGAACCACGTGAAGGACGTGCCGGGCGTGAGCCTGGGCCTGGTCGGCCCCGACGGCCGTGACGGCATGCTGCAGAACGCGGTCGAGTTCCAGGAGATGGGCGTGCCGTTCATCTTCGACCCCGGCCAGGCGATGCCGCTGTTCAACGGCCAGGAGCTGCGCCGCTTCATCGAGCAGGCCGACTACGTGGTGGTCAACGACTACGAGTCCAACCTGCTGCAGGACCGCACCGGCTGGAGCGACCGCGAGATCGTGTCCCGGGTCAAGGCCTACATCACCACCCAGGGCCCGCGTGGCGCCCTGGTCCACACCCCGGAGCAGAGCTACGAGGTGCCGCCGGCGCACGAGCGCCGCGTGGTGGACCCGACCGGCTGCGGCGACGCCTTCCGCGCCGGCTTGATCTACGGCATCGACAAGGGTTACGACTGGCTGACCATCGGCCGCATGGGCAACCTGATGGGCGCGCTGAAGGTCGAGCACGCCGGCACCCAGAACCAGCGCTTCGACTTCGCCGAGTTCAACGAGCACTTCCGCCAGCAGTTCGGCTACCGCCTGGACTGACGCAGCGGGGGGCCGCGCGGGCGGCCGGCGGCGCGGCTCAGCCCAGCCGCCCCTGCAGGGCCGCGGCGACCCGCGCCGGCTGCAGGCAGGTGGTGAACCGCAGCTGGCCGCGGGCCAGCAGGTCCGGCAGGGAACTTCGCAGGTCGTGGTCCCAGCCCCGGGGATCGGCCTCCGGCCCGGCCCCGATGCCCACCCAGCCGTCGCGCCCGGCGGCCTTGGCCGCGTACAGGGCCAGGTCGGCCAGGTCCAGCGCGCGCCGCCAGTCCACCGCGTCCGGGTAACCCGGCACCAGCGGCAGGGTGGTGAACCCGATCGAGCAGGTCTTGGTCAGCGCAGCACCGCCGGGCACGTTGAACGGCTCTGCGCGGAACACCTCGCGGATGTGCGTGGCCACCGCCGGGGCGGCGTCGCGGTGGCTGCCGCGGGCGACCACCAGGAACTCCTCGCCGCCCCAGCGCACCAGGTAGTCGGACTCGCGCAGCACCCGGCGCAGGCGCTCATGCACCTCCACCAGGATCTGGTCGCCGGCGGCGTGGCCGTGCTCGTCGTTGACCCGCTTGAAGTGGTCGATGTCCACCAGCAGCAGGACCAGGTCCGCGTCAGGGGGTGGCGGCTCGCCCGCGCCCAGGGCGCGCGCGTGCATGCGCACGGCCAGGGCCAGGTCCGACTCCAGCTGCGGGCCGAGGAAACGGCGGTTGCGCATGCCGGTGAGCGGGTCGGTCAGGCTGGCCTGCTCCAGCTCGCGCCGGGCCTGTTCCAGCTCGGCGGTGCGTTCGCCCACCCGCCGCTCCAGCTCCAGCCGCTGCCGCTGCAGGCGCCGCACCCGGTACAGGTAACTGGCCAGCGCGGCGCCGGCGATGGCGACCAGCGCCGACAGCCGGAACCACCAGGCCTGCCACCACAGCGGGGTGACCTGCAACTCCAGCGAGGCACCCTCCGCGGCCCAGACGCCGTCCTTGTTGGCCGCGCGCACCCGGAACACGTACCGGCCCGGGGGCAGGTTGGTGTAGGTGGCGAAACGGCGTTCGGCGCCGACTTCGATCCATTCCTGGTCGAAGCCCTCCAGCCGGTAGGCGTAGCGGTTGCGCGCCGGATCGGCGAAATGCAGGCCGGCGAAGCCGATGCTGAACACCGAGACCGAGCTGGGCATCTGCACGCGGGTGGTGCCCGGCCAGGCCCGGTCCAGACGCACCCGCGGGTCGGGCTGCTCGTCGATGGAGCGGTTGAACACCTGGAAGTCGGTGACCGCCACCAGTGGCGGCACCCGGTTGCCACTGACCTGCCCTGGCCGCACCACGCTGACCCCGCGCAGGCCGCCGAAGTACAGGGTGCCGTCGGCATCGCGCACGGCGGCGCCGACGAAGTGGCTGCCGCCGGGCAGTCCGTCGGCCTCGTCGTAGTTGCGGATCGCGCCGCTGCCCGGGTCCAGGCGCGAGATGCCGGCGGTGGTGCTGATCCACAGCAGGCCGTCGTCGTCCTCGAGGATGGCGCCGACCGAGGCCACCGCCAGCCCCTCGGCCGTGCCCCAGTTGCGGAATTGCAGCGGGCCGCCGGGCTCGCCGGATTCCAGGCGACTGACGCCCGCCGCGGTGCCGATCCACAGCGTGCCGGCACGGTCTTCGTACAGCGCCTGCACCCGGTTGCTGCCGATGCTGCGCGGGTCGGACGGGTCGTGCCGGTAGTGCCGGGCGCGGCCGGTGGCCGGATCGAACAGGTCCAGGCCGCCGTCGATGGTGGCCAGCCAGACCCGGCCCCGGCGGTCCTGGAGCATGCCGATCACGAAGTCGGCGGCGATCGAGTCCGGGTCGGCCGGGTCATGGCGGAAGGCACGCACCTGGCCGCTGGCCGGGTCCAGCCGGTAAAGGCCGTTGCGGGTGCAGGCCCACAGGCCGGGGTCTCCGGGCCGCTGGTACAGCTGGTAGATGACCGCCGCCGCGCCCGGGCCCGGCAGCGGCCAGGCGCGGTAACGGCCCTGCCGGTCCAGGTGGCCAAGGCCGGCGTCGGTGCCGACCCAGGCACCGCCGCGTCCGTCGGGCAGGGTGACCATGGCCGCGTCGGTGGGCAGGCTGTGCGGATCGCCGGGACGGTGGCGGAACACCTCGACCTGGCGGCGGCGCAGGTCGAGGCGGTTGATCCCGCCCTCGCGGGTGGCCAGCCACAGCACGCCGGGTGACTCCAGACCCAGGTTGTAGACCTTGGCATCGGACAGCTGCAGCGGCCCGCCGCCCGCGGCGCCGAGGAAGCCGAAGCCGCCGCTGCCCAGGTCGGTACGGCTGGCACCGTTGCCCCAGGTACCGGCCCAGAGGCTGCCGCTGAGGTCCTGGTACAGCGACAGCACCATGTTGTCGGCCAGGGTGCTGGGGTCGCTGCGGTCGTGGCCGTGGACGATGAACGCCCCCACGGCGGCGTCCAGCTGCAGCAGGCCGCGCCCGCTTGCGATCCACAGCTGGCCGTCGCGGTCGCGCAGGAAGGCGGACACGCCGGTATCCGCCGGCATGCCCGCCGGCACCGGCAGCGGCTGCAGGTGGCCGTTGCGCGGCTGCCAGCGGCTGAGCCCTGAAGGCCCTCCCAGCCACAGGCTGCCGTCCTTCTCGGCCATGACCGCTCCGATCCGGTAGCGGGCCGCCATCGCCACCGGCGGGGGCAGCTGCAGCGGGTAGTGCACCAGCGCCGCGCCGGGCTGCAGGTGGTCCAGGCCGGAGGCGGTGCGTACCCACAGGCCCCCGTCCGGGGACACGGCCAGCCCGCCCAGCGGGCCGGGCGAGAGTCCGCCGGCCGCGCCGGCCTCCAGCCGCTGCTGCACCTGCCCGTCGGCGGCCAGGCCCAGCAGCACGCCGGAACTGGCCAGCCAGATCCGCCCGTCCGGATCCTCGGTGATGCTGTGCACCCCGCCTAGGCCACCGGGCGGATCCAGTGACCGGAAGCAGGCCTGGCCGGGATCGAGCACGTCCACGCCGGCGCGGGTGCCGATCCACAGGCGCCCGGCGCGGTCCAGGTGCAGGGCGTGGATCCAGTTGTCCGACAGGCTGCAGGCGTCCTCGCCGTGGCGGAACACGCGCACGCTGTAGCCGTCATAGCGGGCCAGGCCAGCCTGGGTGCCCAGCCAGACCATGCCGCGCCGGTCCTGGGCGATGGCGATCACCGACTCCTGCGGCAGACCCTGCTCCACCGCCAGGCGGGTGAAGCGCAGCGACTGCGGGGCCTGCGCCAGGCACGGCTGCAGCAGCGCAGCCAGGACCAGGCCCGCCAGCAGGCGCCAGCGCCATCCGGCGCGGCCATGGATTGTGCAGCCCCCTGTCACAGCTTCCCTTCCCCGCGATGGCCGCGGCTATCCCGGCCATTGTGTCGGCCTGCGCCCCCGGCCGCTTTAGGGCCAGGTGCGCCGGCGCACGCCCAGTATGGATCGCCCTGTGCCTGCAGGCGACCGGACGCCTTGCCGCGGCGTGCCCGCAACGGCCACCGGCTGTGGGGCGCGCC
>JAEWAG010000281.1 GCA_023391775.1 Pseudomonadota bacterium
CGCGCTCGAAGGCGGCATTGGGGTCGGCATTGACCAGGGCGCGGGCCAGGTCGGCGCGCGTACCGCCCTGGCAGTGGCGGCTGTACAGGCTGGCGACCCGCGACGTTGCCGCCAGCACCGTGCCGGCGGGGATGATGGTCGTGGCCTCGTAACGCGGGTTGAGGTTGCGCAGGGTGCGCATGTAGCCGTCGCGGCTGCCGGTGTTGCCCAGGCAGATGGTTAGCTCGTATATGCTGGCCGGGCGCACCAGCCTCACCGTGGCCGGATGCGCCTCGACCTTGGGGAAGGTCACGCCGAACTGCTGCGGATGCAGGAAGATCCACGCCGCGGCCACCACCATCGGCACGTAGTCGCGGGTTTCGGCCGGGAACTGCTCGTACACCGGGATCGACCAGAAGCCGACGCCCGCGCTTTCCCGATGCACGCGCCGGGCCCGGCCCTCGCCGCCGTTGTAGCCGGCCAGCGACAGCTCCACGTTGTCGTTGAGCTCGCGCAGGCGCTCGTTGAGGTAGGCGGCGCTGGCCTCGGCGGCCGAACGCGGGTCGTAGCGGGTGTCGAATCCGGTGCCGTCCGGACCCAGGCCGAAGCGACGGCCGGTGGCGGGCATGAACTGCATCGGCCCGGCGGCGCCGGCACGGGACACCGAATGCACCCGGCCATTGGATTCCTTGGCCAGGATGCCGAACAGCAGCGCCTCCGGCAGGCCCCGCTTCTCGAACTCCGGCCACATCAGGTGGCGCATGACCTGGTAGTTCTCAAAGCTGGTCATCAGCTGCGGGCGCATGTCGGTGAGCCAGCGGCGGATGCCGGCCTGGATCGCCGGGTTGTAGCTGACCATGCGGTCGAAGGCGTGGCGGCCGTCATCGCCCAGCAGGCGTGCGGCGCGCACCGCCTCGGGCACGTCGGCGGCCAGCGCCGGGTCGGCTTCCAGCAGCTCGTCCTCGCCGGCCTCGTCCGGTCCCTCGCCGCGACCGTCGACCTCGTCCTTGAGCAGGCGCTTGTAACTGGCCAGCAGGTCCGACAGCGGGCAGCCGCGCTGCTTCACGCAGGCGTCGATCACGTCCTCCATGTCCTCCAGCGCGGCGTTGCCCTCCTCCGTGCCACGCGGATCGCCGTTGCCGGCCAGGACCAGCGCGGCGCGGAAGCGGGATTCGGCCTGGTCCATGCGCGCCACCAGTGCCTCGGCGGCGGCCCGGTCGCGTGCGGAGACGCGCTGGGCGAAGGCGGACGGAACCACGCAGGACAGCAACAGCACGGCCAGCAACGGCCGGGAAAGCACGGTACGGAAAGGCATCGGCAACAGGATCCGGAAGCGCCCCGCAGGGTAGCCCCCGCCGCGCGGGCGCGGCAACCCGCGTCGCGCGGCTAGAATCCGCGGCATTCCATGCCACGAGGCCCCGATGGACCCGATCCTGCTCGGCAAAGGCATCACCGACGACATCCCCGTCCAGCTGCTGCCGTCCCTGGCCAACCGCCACGGCCTGGTGGCCGGCGCTACCGGCACCGGCAAGACCGTGACCCTCATGACCCTGGCCGAGGGTTTCTCGCGCATCGGCGTGCCGGTGTTCGTGGCCGACGTGAAGGGCGACGTGGCCGGGCTTGCCGTCGCCGGTGAAGGCGGCGACCGGCTGCAGCGTCGCGCGGTGGAGATCGGGGTCACCGGCTACGCGCCGGAGGCCAGCCCCGTGGTGTTCTGGGACCTCTACGGCAGGCTCGGCCACCCGGTGCGGACCACCGTCAGCGAGATGGGCCCGACCCTGATGGCCCGCATCCTGGAGCTCAACGACACCCAGACCGGGGTGCTGGACATCGTGTTCAAGCTGGCCGACGACCGCGGCCTGCTGTTGCTGGACCTGGACGATCTGCGCGCGCTGCTGGGCCTGGTAGCCGCCGAACGCAAGGCGGTGTCGGCCGAGTACGGCCTGGTCAGCGCGCAGACCGTGGCCGCGATCCAGCGCGCGCTGCTGCGCCTGGCCCAGGACGGCGGCGACCAGTTCTTCGGCGAGCCGGCCCTCGAGCTGGCCGACATCATGCGGGTCAACCACGATGGCCGCGGCGTGGTCGGCATCCTCGCCGCCGACCAGCTGATCCTCAAGCCGCGCCTGTACTCAACCTTCCTGCTGTGGCTGCTGAGCGAGCTGTTCGAGACCCTGCCCGAGGTAGGCGACCTGGACAAGCCGATGCTGGCCTTCATCTTCGACGAGGCACACCTGCTGTTCGCCGACGCCCCGCCCGCGCTGCGCCAGCGCATCGAGCAGGTGGTGCGACTGGTCCGCTCCAAGGGCGTGGGCATCTACTTCTGTTCGCAGTTCCCGGACGACGTGCCGGACAACATCCTCGGCCAGCTCGGCATCCGCGTGCAGCACGCACTGCGCGCCTATACCCCGCGCGACCAGAAAGCCGTGCGCACCGCCGCCCAGACCTTCGTGCCCAACCCGAAGCTGGACGTGGCCGCCACCCTGCCCCAACTGGGCACCGGCGAGGCCCTGGTCAGCACCCTGCAGGGTGGCGCCATCCCCTCGCCGGTACAGGTGACCAAGATCGCGCCCCCGCGCTGCCGCCTGGCCGCGATCACCGAGGCCGAGCGGGCCCGCGTGCGCGCCGGCAGCCCGCTGGGCACGCGTTACGACACCGCGGTCAACCGCGAGTCGGCCGCCGAGATGCTGGCGGCGCGTGCCGCCGCCACGGTGCCGCAGGACGCGCCGGCGGCGCGCACCGATGGCGGCTTCGGCCAGCGCGTGCGCGAGTTCCTGTTCGGGGATGGCCGCCGCCAGGGCGTGGTCGAATCCGTCGCCAGGCAGACCACCCGCAACGTCGGCGGCTCGATCGGGCGCAGCGTGGGCAGCAGCATCGGCGAAAGCGTCGCCGGCAAGACGGGACGGAAGTACGGCGGCCAGATCGGCAACCAGATCGTGCGCGGCATCCTCGGCGGCATCCTGGGCCGGCGGCGCTGAGCGCCGCGGCGCTCCCGCCTCATCCCCGCAGGCGTTAGCATCAGCGCCCCTCGAACAGGTCCGTACGGCATGTCCCGCTGGCGCCCGCCCCCGGAAAAAAGCACCGCCCTGATCACCCGCCAGGGCCACGACCGGCTCAAGGCCGAGCTGGATGACCTGTGGCGGGTGCAGCGTCCGGAAGTGGTCAAGGCGCTGGCGGCGGCGGCGGCGGAGGGCGACCGCTCTGAAAACGCGGAGTACACCTACCGCAAGAAGCAGCTGGCCGGCATCGACCGCCGGGTACGCTACCTGTCCAAGCGGCTGCCGGCGCTGAAGGTGGTGGAGACCACGCCATCGGACCCGGAGGCGGTGTTCTTCGGTGCGGTGGTGGAACTGGAGCGCATCGACAACGGCGAGATCTCGCGATACCGCATCGTCGGCCCGGACGAGACCGATGCGGCCCTGGGCTACATCAGCATCGACTCGCCGCTGGCCCGCGCCCTGCTGAAGAAGCGCGTCGACGACGAGTTCGACGTGCAGCTGCCCGGTGGCCCGGCGCGCTTCCTGATCGCGGACGTGGTCTACGGCTGAGCGCACGACCGGCCGCGCGGTCACCCGGTGCGTGGGAAGATGGCTCGCCGCGGCCCTGCCCGGGCCACCCACGGAAGGCTCCATGACGCTGTCCTGCCACATCGACTTCGACGGCCGCTGCGAGGAGGCGTTCCGGTTCTATGCCGCGCACCTGGGTGGCCGGATCCGCACCCTGCTGCGGGTCGGGGACTCGCCCCTGCGCGGCCGCTCCGGGCTGCCGGACACGGCGGTGGTCCACGCCAACATCCGCTTCGGGGACATGGAACTGGCCGGCGCGGACGTGGCGCCGCCAGCGTATGCGCGCCCCCGCGGGGTGTACCTGCTGCTGGGCCTGGAATCGGAGGCCCGCGTGCGCGCCTGCTTCGATGCGCTGCAGGAAGGTGGCGAGGTGGTGCTGCCACCCCAGGCGACCTTCTGGTCGCCGTGCTACGCGATCGTGGTGGACCGTTTCGGCGTGCCCTGGAAGCTCAACTGCGGCACCTGATATGCAACGCCCGCCAGCGCGGGCGCGCCTCAGACCACCCGCAGGCCCAGCGGCGAGGCGTCGCCGGTTTCGGCGTACTCGACCTCGCCGTACAGGTCGTGCTCGTCGCTGCCCATGATGCGCACGTCGACGAACTCGCCCACCTGCAGGCCGGCATCGCGACCGTCCTGGATCTGGACCACGCCATCGATCTCCGGCGCGTCGGCCATCGAGCGGGCAATGGCCAGCTCGCCGTCGAGCAGATCCACCAGGCAGCGCTGCACGGTGCCGACCTTGGCCTCCAGGCGCGCCGCCGAGATTTCACCCTGGCGCTCCATGAAGCGGGCCAGGCGCTCCTGCTTGACCTCCTCCGGCACCGGATCCGGCAGTGCATTGGCCGCCGCGCCGTCGACCGGCGAGTAGGCGAAGGCGCCGACGCGATCGAGCTGGGCCTCGTCGAGGAAATCCAGCAGCGCCTCGAACTCGGCCTCGGTCTCGCCGGGAAAACCGACGATGAAGGTCGAGCGCAGGGTCAGCTCCGGGCACATGGCGCGCCAGCGCTGCACCCGCTCCAGGGTCTTGTCCACCGCACCGGGACGCTTCATCAGCCTGAGGATGCGCGGGCTGGCGTGCTGGAACGGGATGTCCAGGTAAGGCAGCACCTTGCCCTGCGCCATCAGCGGGATCACGTCGTCCACGTGCGGATACGGATAGACGTAGTGCAGGCGGGTCCAGGCGTCCAGCTCGGACAGGCCCTCGCACAGCGCCTTCATCCGGGTGGCGTATTCCTTCCCGCGCCACGTGCCCGGGGCGTAGCGCAGGTCCACGCCGTAGGCCGAGGTGTCCTGCGACACCACCAGCAGTTCGCGCACGCCGCCCTTCACCAGCCGCTCGGCCTCGCGCAGCACCTCGTCCACCGGCCGCGACACCAGGTCGCCGCGCATCGACGGGATGATGCAGAAGCTGCAGCGGTGGTTGCAGCCCTCGGAGATCTTCAGGTAGGCGTAGTGCTGCGGGGTCAGCTTAAGGCCGTAGTCCGGCACCAGG
>JAEWAG010000288.1 GCA_023391775.1 Pseudomonadota bacterium
GCACATCCCTGTGCCGCTTGCCCCGGATACCCGCACTGCGACGTCCTTCAGGCTGGGCGTGTGCCCCGGCTTCGGTTGCCCTTGGAGAGACACCATGTCCCGCTTCTTCTTTTGCGTGCCACGGTGCAAAGCAGTGTGTGAGGACGCGGACTTGCCCACTCCCGCTATCCGGGGGCATCGCTACGACGTACCTGGGCCTCGCGAGATCACGAGATCCGCTCGCTGGAGCGAAGGCGCGATCCGGACGCTGCGAAAGACGCGATGCGGCGGGTGTGTCCTGGCAGCGGCACAGGGATGTGCCGCGGTAGCGAGGTTCGCACAGGGACGTGCGTCCGAGCGGCCAGGACACACCCGCTGCATCGCGGCTCCGTCCGGAGCCCGCGCTCCGCTTTGGCTTTCCGGGGCGCACCCGGCGCGAGGTGCCTCCTTCCGAAGCCGCACCGGGTGCTGTCTTCGACGACCGCCCCGCCGTCCGTCAGCCCGCCGCTTCCTCCGGCTTGACCCGGAACCACGCCGCATACAGCGCGGGCAGGAACAGCAGGGTCAGCGCCGTGGCCACCACCAGGCCACCCATGATCGCCACCGCCATCGAGCCGTAGAACGCGCTGCGCGACAGCGGGATCATCGCCAGCACCGCGGTCAGTGCGGTCAGCACGATCGGGCGGAAGCGACGCACCGTCGCATCCACGATGGCGTGCCAGCGGTCATGCCCGGCAGTGATGTCCTGCTCGATCTGGTCCACCAGGATCACCGAGTTGCGCATGATCATGCCGGCCAGCGCGATCGTTCCCAGCAGCGCCACGAAGCCGAACGGCATCCGGAACAGCAGCAGGAACCAGACCGCGCCCACCAGCCCCAGCGGCGCGGTCACCAGCACCATCAGCGTGCGCGAGAAGCTGCGCAACTGCAGCATCAGCAAGGTGGTGACCACGAACAGGAACAGCGGCATCCCGGCCTTGATCGAATCCTGGCCGCGGGTCGAGTCCTCCACCGAGCCGCCGACCTCCAGCAGGTAGCCTGCGGGCAGGCTCTGGCGCAACCCGTCCAGCGTCGGATCGATCTGCGCGGTCACCGCCGCCGGCAGGAGCTCGTCGCTGATGTCCGCGCGCACGGTGATCGTGGGCAGCCGGTTGCGATGCCAGATGATTCCTTCCTCGAAGGTCTGGTGCAGGCGCGCGACCTGCGACAGCGCGACGCTGCCACCGTCGCCGGCAGGAATGGCCAGGCTGCCCAGCAGTTCCATCTGCCCGCGGTCGCCGGCACCGCCGCGCAGCATGATCCCGACCAGCTCGTTGCCCTCGCGGAAGGTGCTGGCCGTGTAGCCGGACAGCTGCGCGCTGAGGAACTGCGCCAGCTGCGCGCTGTCCACGCCCAGCGCCCGCGCCCGGTCCTGGTCCACCTCCAGCCGCACCACCTTGCTCGGCTCGTCCCAGTCCAGGTTGACGTTGGTGGTGTGCGGGTTGGCGCGGACCTTCTCCGCCACCTTGCGTGCGATCTCCCGCACCTGGGCGATGTGTTCGCCGGAGACGCGGAACTGCACCGGGTAGCCGACCGGCGGGCCGTTCTCGAGCCGGGTCACGCGCATCTGCAGCTCGGGGAACTGCGGCACGACCTCGCGCAGCAGCCAGTTGCGCAGCTCCTCGCGCGACTGCAGGTCACGCGCCAGCACCACGAACTGGTTGAAGTTGGTCGCCGGCAGCTGCTGGTCCAGCGGCAGGTAGAAGCGCGGTGAGCCGGTCCCGACGTAGGCCACGTAGTTGCGCACGTCCTCGCGCTGCTGCAGCAGCGCCTCCAGCTTCCGGGCCTGGGCTTCGCTTGCACGCAGCGACGCGCCCTCGGCCAGTTCCATGTCCACCATCAGTTCCGGCCGGGTGGAATCCGGGAAGAACTGCTGCGGCACGAAGCGGAACAGCATCAGCGACAGCACGAACAGGCCAGCGGTGGCGCCGATCACCCACCAGCGCCGGCGCAGGCAGGCATCGAGCACGCGCCGGAAGCGCCGGTAGAACGGGGTCTGGTAGGGATCGTGGTGGCGCCCGTCCAGCGGCGCCGGTGCGAGCACCGATGCGTACTGCGGCCAGCGGTCGGCCAGCCGCTCACGCCACGCACGGCGCCGCGCGGCCAGGCTGCCGGGTTTTGGCGGCTGCGGATGCGCCAGGTCCGGCAGCATCTTGTCGCCCAGCCAGGGAATGAACAGCACCGCCACGACCCACGACACCAGCAGCGCGATGGTCACCACCTGGAACAGCGAGCGGGTGTACTCGCCGGTGCTGGAGGCCGCGGTGGCGATCGGCAGGAAGCCGGCGGCGGTGATCAGGGTACCGGTCAGCATCGGGAAGGCGGTGGACTCCCAGGCGAAGCTTGCCGCGCGCAGGCGGTCGAAGCCCTGCTCCATCTTGATGGCCATCATCTCCACCGCGATGATCGCGTCGTCCACCATCAGGCCCAGCGCCAGCACCAGTGCACCCAGCGAGATCTTGTGCAGGCCGATGCCGAAGTAGTGCATCACCGCGAAGGTCATCGCCAGCACCAGCGGGATCGACACCGCCACCACCAGGCCGGTGCGGAAGCCCAGCGAGAAGAAGCTGACCAGCAGCACGATGGTCACCGCCTCGGCCAGCACCCGCACGAATTCGCCGACAGAGTCGCGCACCGCCTCCGGCTGGTCGGAGACCTTGCGCAGTTCCATGCCCGCCGGCAGCTGTTTCTGCAACCGCGCGAACTCCGCCTCGAGCGCATCGCCCAGGCGCAGGATGTGGCCGCCGTCGCGCATGGCCACGGCAATGCCGATCGCGTCCTGCCCCATGAAGCGCACGCGCGGCGCGGCCGGGTCGGCGAATCCGCGGCTCACCGTGGCCACGTCCTGCAGGCGGATGGTGCGGCCACCGGCGCGGATCGGGAACGCGCGGATCTCCTCCAGGCTGCGGAACGGCCCTTCCACCCGCAGCTGCACGCGCTCGGACGGGGTCTCGTAGAAGCCCGCCGGCACCACCGCGTTCTGGCCCTGCAGGGCCTGCTGCACCGCCTGCAGCGGAATGCCCAGGGTCGCCAGCCTGGCGTTGTCGATCTCGATCCAGACCTTCTCGTCCTGCAGGCCGACCAGGTCCACCTTGCCCACGTCCGGCACCCGCTGCAGTTCCAGCTGGATGCGGTCGGCATAGTCCTTGAGGATGGCGTAGTCGAAGCCGGGGCCGGTCAGCGCGTAGATGTTGCCGAAGGTGTCGCCGAACTCGTCGTTGAAGAACGGCCCGACCACGCCCTCCGGCAGCGTGGCGCGGATGTCGCCGACCTTCTTGCGCACCTGGTACCACAGCTCCGGCACGTCCCTGGAGCGCATCGAGTCGCGCGCCATGAAGATCACCTGCGACTCGCCCGGGCGCGAGTAGGAGCGCACGAACTCGTACTGGCCGGTGTTCATCACCGCCTTCTCGATCCGCTCGGTGACCTGCAGCGCGACCTCTTCGGCGGTGGCGCCCGGCCACACGGTGCGCACCACCATGGCCTTGAAGGTGAACGGTGGATCCTCGCTCTGCCCCAGCCGCAGGTAGGACCAGGTGCCGATGATCGCCACGGCGATCATCGCGTAGAGGACCAGGCCGCGGTTGTGCAGCGCCCACTCGGAGAGGTTGAAGCGGCGCATCGGTTACTCCGCGTCCTGCGCAGGCGCAGCCGCCGCGGCGACCGGACGGTTGTCGCGGTCCACCGGACTGACCGCCTCGCCCTCGCGCAGCAGGTGTCCGCCGGCGGCGACCACCCAGTCGCGGGGTTGCAGCGCGCCACGCACGGTCACCGTCCCGGTGCCCAGCGTGCCGTGTTCCACCGGCACGCCCAGCACCTTGCCCTCGCGCACCACCCACACCGAAGCCTTGCCATCGGTTCCCTGCTGCAGCGCCGGCAGCGGCACCCGCAAGCCGTCGCCCTGCCCTGCCTGGCGCAGGAACACCCGCGCACTCTGGCCCAGCGTGGCCTCCGCGGCCGCAGCATCGTCCAGTGCCACGCGGACCGCGTAGGTGCGCGTCTGCGGATCGGCGGCCGGGGCCAGTTCGCGGATGCGTGCCGGCAGGCGCGTGCCCGGGCGGTTCCACAACTCCACTTCGGCGGCATCGCCGACCTTGAACTGGCCGATGCGGTCCTCGGGCAGGTCGATGGCGACCTCCCGCCCGCCATCGGCGGCCAGCACGAAAACGGTCTGCCCGGCGGCCACCACCTGCCCGGCCTCGGCCTGGCGGCTGGCAATCACACCGGCATGCGGGGCACGCAGGTGGGTGTAGCCGGACTGGTTGCGGGTGACCTCCCACTGCGCGCGGGCCGCTTCGGCCTGGCCGGCCGCCGCGCGATACGCCGCCTGCTGCGCCTCGTAGGCGGAGCGGCTGACCAGCTGCCGGTCCACCAGCTGCGCGTAGCGGTCCAGGTCACCCTTGGCACGCACCCGTTCGGCCTCGGCCGCGGCCAGCTGCGCCTGGGCTGCCTGGGCCTGCAGGGCCTGGTCGCCGGGGTCCAGCTCGGCCAGGACCTGCCCCTCGGCCACGCGCGCACCGGCATCGACGTGGCGACGCACCAGTTCGCCACCGATGCGGAAGGCCAGCGGGCTTTCCTCGCGGGCACGCACCTCGCCCGGGTACGCCAGGGCCTCGCTGCCGGAACCGGATTGCGGCTGCACCACCCAGACCGGGCGCACCGGGTCCGGCGCCGGCTCGCCACCGCCGCAGCCTGCCAGGACCATCGCCGCGATCGCCGCCCACGCCCCGCTCCTCGCCCGTCCCTGTCCCATCACCGCGACTCCGTCCTGTAGGTGGAAATTAGTGAACCGGCCGGTATGGTATAAATAGAAAACCAACTAGTCTAGTATTCGCTGCATGACCCGCCCGACCCTGCCAGCCAGCGCCTCCGCGGCGCCCGCCCGCAATCCCGGCCCCGGCCGTCCCAAGGACCTGGCCAAGCGCGCCGCCATCCTTGAAGCCGCCCAGCGCCTGTTCCTGGAACAGGGTTACCAGGGGGTGAGCATGGACCAGATCGCAGCTGCGGCCGGTGTGTCCAAGCTCACCGTGTACAGCCACTTCGGCGACAAGGAGACGCTGTTTTCGGAGGCGATCGCGACCAAGTGCCGCGAGGTGCTGCCCGACGAGCTGTTCGTGAGCCCGCCGGAAGGTCCGCTGCGTGCGCAGCTGCTGGCCATCGGCCACGCGTTCTTCGCCCTGATCAGCAGCGACGAGGCCATCGCCATCCACCGCATGATGAATGCCGGCGCCGGCGAGGAGGCACTGCGCCACCTGTTCTGGAATGCCGGCCCGCGCCGGGTGCAGGAGGTGTTCGCGCGGTTCCTGCAGGCGCGCACCGAGCAGGGCCAGCTGCGTATCGACGACGTGCCGCTGGCTGCGTCGCAGTTCTTCAGCCTGCTCAAGGGCGAACTGCACCCGATGATGGCCTGTGGCCTGTGCAGCGACCCGGATCCGCGCGAGCTGGACCGGCATATCGAGGCCACCGTCGACTTCTTCCTGCGTGCCTATGCGGCCTGAACGGGGCCGCTCCGGTCCGCTGGTGGCGGTGACTTCCGGCACTGAGCGCCCGGGCCGCCCACGGCGATCCTGTCCGCGCCGGCCCGCAGGCCACGGCGGTAGTAGAATGCCCGGCCTCCCGCGCCCCATGACAGAGCCATGACGATCGATTACGCCCTTGCCCGCGAACTGATGGTGGAACAGCAGGTCCGTCCCTGGGACGTGCTGGACGCCGCCGTCCTGGAAGTGGTCGGCCGCCTGCCGCGCGAAGCCTTCGTCCCCGAAGCGCAGCGCGCCCTGGCCTATGCCGACGTGGAACTGCCGCTGGGCAACGGCGCGCGCATGATGAAGCCGGTGGTCGAAGGCCGCATGCTGCAGGCGCTGGACCTCAAGCCCGGTGACAGCGTGCTGGAAGTGGGCACCGGCAGCGGCTACGCCACCGCGTGCCTGGCCGCCCTGGCCCGCGAGGTCGTCAGCCTGGAAATCGACCCGGAACTGGCTGCCGCCGCGCGCGCGCGCCTGGACGCCACGGGCCTGGGGACCAACGTCCGCATCGAGACCGCCGACGCGCTGCACTACGCGCCGTCGCGGACCTTCGACGCGGTGTGCGTGACCGGCGCCGTGGATACCGTCCCGACCCGTTTCCTGGAATGGCTGCGCCCCGGCGGCCGCCTGTTCGTGGTCCGTGGCCGCGCGCCGGCGATGGAAGCCGTGCTGCTGCGCGCCACCGGCGACGTCAACGCGCCGGCCGTCGAATCGTTGTTTGAAACCGAGCTGGAATACCTGCGTGGCGCCGAGCCGGTGCCGCAGTTCAGCTTCTGACCGCCGCGCCCCGCGGGGCAGCGGTCCCACCGATATCCCCACGACGGTCCGGACGTGGTTCCGGACCCAACATGAAGATAAGGAAGCCGCTGATGATCCGCCGTTCCCTCGCCCTGGCCCTGGCGGCCGCCCTGCTCCCCGCCACCGCCGGCGCTGCCGATCTCCTGCAGACCTACGAGATGGCCCGCAACGGTGACCCGCAGCTGGCGATCGCCGAGGCCAACGCGCTGTACACCAAGGAAGGCCAGGTCCAGGCCCGCGCCGCCCTGCTGCCGCAGGTCAACGGCAGCGCCAGCCTGACCCGCTCGCGCAGCGAGCGCGAAGGCGTGGCCGGCAACTTCGAGAGCACCACCCGCCGCTACGGCCTGGGCGCCAGCCAGACGCTGTTCGACTGGGGCCAGATCTCCAGCCTGCGCGCCCAGCGCACGCTCGGCGCGGCCGCCGACCAGAACCTGTCCGCGGCCAATGACGACCTGATGGTGCGCACCGCCGCCGCCTACTTCGACGTGCTGGTGGCGATCGAGTCGCTGGCCGCCGCCGAGACC
>JAEWAG010000369.1 GCA_023391775.1 Pseudomonadota bacterium
GGCCCGGGCTGCGCGAGGCCTGCCGCAGCGCGCCGGGCCTGTACCCGGCCTACGGGCTGCATCCGGTGTTCCTGGCCGACCACAACCCCGGCGACCTGGACGCCCTGCACGCGTGGGTCGCACGCGAGCGCCCGGTCGCCATCGGTGAGTGCGGGCTCGATTTCTTCATCGAGGACTTGGACCGCGAGGCGCAGGCCGGTTATTTCGACGCCCAGCTTCGGCTGGCACGGGACGCAGGGCTGCCCGTGATCGTGCACGCGCGGCGCGCGGTGGACGCGGTGATCGCCAGCATCCGCCGCATCGGCGGCACCGCCTCCGGCCAGCCCTCGCGCCTGCGCGGGGTGGTCCACAGCTTTGCCGGCAGCCCGGAGCAGGCGCGCCAGCTCTGGGACCTGGGGTTCATGCTCGGCATCGGCGGGCCGGTGACCTACGAGCGGGCGCAGCGCCTGCGCCGGCTGGTGGCCGGCATGCCGTTGGAATTCCTGCTGCTGGAGACCGACGCGCCGGACCAGCCCGATGCCGGCAACCGCGGCCAGCGCAACGAGCCGGCGCGGCTGCGCACGATGCTGGACATCATCGCCGCCCTGCGCGAGGAGGATCCGGCGGCAATCGCCGCGGCCACCACGGCCAACGCCGAGCGCCTGTTCGGCCTGCCGCCGGCCTGATCGCTCAGCTGGCGATGGCGCAGGCGAAGCCGCCTGCGCCGGCGTCGACCGCCGGCCGCCCCTTGAGCAGCAGTTCCAGCGCCTTGCCGGCGGCGGCGAAGGCGAAGGCGCCGGTGACATGGGTCGCCGCGCCGAGTCCACCGCCGCAGTCCAGCTTCAGCGCCGCCTGCGCATCCAGTTTCGGGCGGATGCCGCTGACGCTGCCGTCGGCCTGCGGGTACTTCACGTTTTCCAGCGAGTACACCGCCGGCACGCCAAAGAAGCGATCGGGATTGCGCGGGAAACCGAAGTCCGCGCGCAGCTTCTTGCGCACCAGGGCGAGCATGGCGTCGTGCTCGGTGCGCGACAGGTCGCGGACCCGCACCAGGGTCGGGTCGGTGCGCCCGCCGGCCGAGCCCACGGTCAGCACCGGCTGCTTGCGACGCCGGCACCAGGCCACCGCCTCGACCTTGGTGCGGAAGCTGTCGCAGGCGTCGATCACCAGGTCGTAGCCGTGGCCGAGCAGTTCTTCCAGGTTGCCCGCAACCAGGAACTGCTCCACCGGGCGCGCCTGCACCAGCGGATTGATCGCAAGGCAGCGCTCGGCCATTGCCTGGGCCTTGCCGCGGCCGTACTGCCCGGCGATCGCGGGCAGCTGGCGGTTGGTGTTGGACACGCACAGGTCGTCGGCATCGATCAGGTCCAGCCGTCCGACCGCCGAGCGCGCCAGCGCCTCCACGATCCACGAACCGACGCCACCCAGGCCGACCACGGCGACGCGGCGCCCGGCCAGCCATTCGACCGAGCCAGCGCCATACAGCCGGTCGATGCCGGCAAACCGTTCGAGGAGGATGGGTTCCATGCGCCTATTCTAGCGACGCGGCTGCGATGGGCGCGGCGGCGGCCTATCATGTACGGCTCATCCAAGGAGCCTCCGTTGCATGGCCAGCCAGCCGCCCCGCCGTCCTTCCGCCGCTGCCCGCTATCTCGTCGTGTTCGTGATCGGCCTGTTCGCAGGCGTGATGTGCGCGGTGATGCTGCTGCGTGCGCTGCAGGCCCGGCAGGATCCGTTTCCCTCGGCCACCATGCACGTGATGGCGCACCAGACCTCGGCGCTGCGCAGCACCGCCGCCGCCAACCGCTGCACCACCAGCGACGTGCTGCCGCGCCTGCAGACACTGCGCGCGGTTGCCAACGATCTTGAAGCCGCGTTCCCCGGCCTGGGCGATGACGCCCGCTTCGCCGGCGCCGCCAGCGGCCTGCGCGCGACCCTGGACGGGGCGCTGGCCCAGCCCCCGTCCGATTGCGCGCAGATCACCGCCACGCTGGAAAAGATCGGCGCCGATTGCCGCGCCTGCCACCAGGATTTCCGCTGAACGGCGCCTGATACCTGCGTTCCGGGTTGGCATTGCATTCACGAGCGCGGCGCAACGATTCGGGCCACACGGATGCGGCAGGGCCGCCTCCACCGGACCGCCACCTGAGGAGATGCGCCATGAAGTCCCGACTGTTCTGCGTCGCCGCCATCGGCATCCTGGCCCTCGCCGGCTGCGCCACCACCTCACCGGGCACTGGCTATGGCCAGTCCTATCCGTCCAGCCCGAACTACCCGCAGTCGCAGTATTGCGCCGACTGCGGCATCGTCACCCGCATCGATGTGATCGGCTCCAACCGCAGCGCGCCGTCGGCCACTGGTGCCGTGCTCGGCGGCATCGTCGGCGCGGTCGCCGGCCATGAGATCTCCGACAAGACCGGCGGCAGCAAGGGCAATCGCAACATCGCCGCAGCCGCGGGCGCCGCGGCCGGCGCGGTGGCCGGCAACGCCATCCAGAACCGTGCCACCGGCGACACCTACAACGTGCACGTGCGCATGGACGATGGGCGCACGGTGGTGATCAACCAGCGCGACCTCGGCGGCATCCGCGAGAACACCTACGTACGCGTGGTCAACGGCAGGGTCGTACTGCGCTGAAGCAGTGCGGCAGCGGCAGGAAAGGAAACGGGCCGCGTTCGGGGGGGGGTTGTGGTTTGTTTTTTTT
>JAEWAG010000069.1 GCA_023391775.1 Pseudomonadota bacterium
GCCGCGCCGCTGCTGCGCGGCTGGGTGCGCCGGCTCAAGGAACAGGGCGTGCGGTTCCACGTGCTCCACCGGTGGCAGGGCTGGGACGCCGACGGTGCCCTCCGCTTCACCACGCCGGCGGGCGAACGCCGCCTGCGCGCGGCGGCCACGGTGCTGGCGATGGGCGGCGGCAGCTGGCCGCAACTCGGCTCGGACGGTGGCTGGGTGGGCCCGTTGCAGGCGCGCGGCGTGGAGGTGGCGCCCCTGGTGCCGTCCAACTGCGGGTTCGACACCGGCTGGAGCGCGCATTTTGCCGGCCGTCACGCCGGAGCGCCGCTGAAGCCGGTCATCGCCCACTGGCGCGACGCGAACGGCACGGCGCACGCGCTGCAGGGCGAATGCGTGGTCACGGCCTCGGGGATCGAGGGCAGCCTGGTGTACGCCCTGTCGGTGCCGCTTCGCGAGGCGATCGCCCGCGACGGCCAGGCGGTGCTCGAACTGGAACTGGCGCCCGGCCGCGACCTGCAGCGGCTGCGTGCCGAACTGGCCCGCCCGCGCAAGGGTCGCAGCCTCAGCGAGCACCTGCGTCGCCAGGCCGGCATCAGCGGGGTGAAGGCCGCACTTCTGCGCGAGGTGCTGGGCGCGGAGGCGCTGGGCGACATGGACCGCGTGGCGGCCACGCTCAAGCGCCTGCCGCTGGTACTGAAGCAGCCCCGCCCGATGGCCGAGGCCATCAGCACCGGCGGCGGCGTGCGCCTGGAGGCCCTGGACCGCGAGCTGATGTGCGAGGCTTTGCCCGGCGTGTTCTGTGCCGGCGAGATGCTGGACTGGGAAGCGCCCACCGGCGGTTACCTGCTCACCGCCTGCTTCGCCAGTGGACGAATCGCCGGCCAGGCCGCCGCGGCCCGGCTCAGGCGGGCCGGTTGTGCGCGGACGCCGGCCCGGCAGCCATCGACCTTAGCCGTCGCCTCGAGCCGACGTTTCCGCGGTCAGCGGCCAGCGGCCCAGCACCTGGTAGTTCGTGCCCGATGCCGTGCGCCGGCTGTGCAGCAGGGCGAAATCCCGGACCTGCCACGCCACCGCCGGCGTGGCGCACGGCGCGAAACGCGTGCTCGCGCGCCGTCGCACGGTGACATGTGGCGCGAACGCCGGTCCGGGCGGCAGACGCAGGCGCTGCCGATGCAGTGCCCGGGCCAGCGCGGCATGCAGCCCGGCCAGTGCCAATGGCGGCGCCGAGGGCCGCAGCACCCAGATCGCCTCTCCATGGCCGAAGCACTCGGCCTGGTCCAGGCACAGGTCGAATCCGTCCAGCTGCAGCGACCCGCCCGCCGACCGGGCGGCGTCCACCACGCCCTGCGGCAGCTGCGACCATTCGCCGAGCCACTGCAGGGTCAGGTGCAGGCGATCATCCGGTACGCCGGCACCGCGCTGCGACGGCAGCCCGGCTTCCAGCGCCTGCCGTGCCGCGTGGATGCCGGCGATCGTGCAGGCGTCCGGCAGCAGGGCGAAGAACAGGCTGTGGTGTTCCTCCGGCGCGGCGAACAGGTCGTCCATCACCGGCTCAGACGGCGGCGGTGACCACGATTTCGACCTTCCACGACGGGTCGGCCAGGCGTGCCTCGACGGTGGCGCGGGTCGGCGTGTGCCCCTGCGGCACCCACTCGTCCCAGGCCTGGTTCATGCCGGCGAACTCGCTGATGTCGGCCAGGAAGATCTGCGCGTGCAGGATCCGGGTCTTGTTGGTCCCAGCCTGGGCCAGCAGCGCGTCGATGGCCTGCAGCACCTGGCGGGTCTGGCCGGTGATGTCCTGCGACGCATCCTCAGGGATCTGGCCGGCGAGATAGGCCACACCGTTGTGGACGGCCAGTTCGGACATGCGCGGGCCGACGTCGAAACGCTGGATCATCTGGGTTCCTTGGCTTGGGTGGGGTGCCGCGGGCGCGACGGCGCAGGATACAACGCAGGCCTCAGCGGATGCGGTGCGGCTCCAGTTCGTCGGCCGCGGCCTGCAGCAGGTCGCGCAGCGCGTCCGCGGGCACGTCGGAAACCCGGCGCAGGTACAGGCAGGACCTGCCGGTGCGGCAGCGGCCCAGGCGGGCCAGCTGTTGCGGGTGGCGGTCCACCCCGCCCATCAGGTAGACCGATATCTCGCGCCCCTTCGCCGAGAAGCCGAGCAACGGCCAGGGCGCCTGTCGCCCATCGGCGTAGCGCTGCGCGTACCGGCCGAAGCCGACCATGCCGCCCGTCCAGACCACCGGTGGCTCGCCGGTCACCTGCTGCATCAACGCCGCCAGCTGCAGCACATCGGCGCGTCGGTCCTCGGGCAGTCCTTGGACGAAGTCGCCGAAGGGCTCACTGTCCGGCACGGTTTTCGGGGAGGAAGTACGGGCCATCGCTCGCTCCAACGCCTGGTGATGTAATGCCGCCGCCCGGGCTTACACTGGCCCCGGGCACCTGGCCGGAGTAGACCATGTTTGGACTCGCACTGGCGGCTGCGCTGGCCGCATCTGCTCCACCAGCAACCCTGCCTCCGCCGGCCACGCCACCGGTGGTGGACGCGCCCGCCCCGGTGCCGACGGCCGAGGAGATCATGGCCATCCCGCCCGCGCTGCGGGCACTGCTGCATGACCGCGTGATCGCGCCACCGGGCAGCCGCGAGATGCGGGTACAGCGGCTGGTCGCACTGGTGTTCGACCCGGACGGGCTGGCGGTGGAATACGACAACGAGCGCACCCGCACCGTCGCCGAGACCTGGCGCGACCGCCGTGCCAACTGCCTGTCCTACACCCTGCTGTTCGTCGCCCTGGCCCGCGCCGCCGGCCTCGACGCCCAGGTGCAGGAGGTCGGCGAGGTGCTGGCCTGGTACCGCGACGAAGGTGTCATCTACAGCGCCAACCACGTCAATGCCGGCATCCGTACCGGCATCCAGCACCAGACGGTGGACGTGGACCGCAACATCCTGGCCACCCGCAACCGCCCGCGCGGGGTCTCCGACGCACGCGCCTTCGCCCACTTCCACAACAACCGCGGCGCCGAGCTGATGGCCGAGGGCGACCTGGAGGGCGCGCGAGCCTCGCTGGAAGCCGCGCTGCGCGCGGACCGCCGCTTCGTGCCGATCTGGAACAACCTCGGCGTGCTGCTCCAGCGCCAGGGCGATCCGGAAGGCGCGCGCCGCGCCCTGGACGCCGCGCGCATGCTCGATCCGGACCACGCCGCCACCCTGTCCAACCTGGTCGCCCTGCACCGCCGCGCAGGCGAGATGGAACTGGCCGAGCAGTTCGCCCGGCGGTTGGACCGGGTCCAGCACGGCGACCCGTTCCACCAGTTCATGCGTGCGCTGGAGTGCGAGGGCCAGGGCGATTACGGGTGCGCCATCGCCCACTACCGCAATGCCATCCGCAGCCAGTCCGGCGAGCACCAGTTCCATTTCGGCCTGGCCCGCGCGTATTTCCTGGCGTCACGCCCGGAGCGTGCGGAGCGGGAACTGGCGCGGGCGCTGGCCCTGGGCGACAGCCCGCCGGTGCGCGAGGTCTACCGGCGCAAGCTGGACCACCTGCGACGCTGGCGCGCGAACGAGGCCGGCCAGGCGCAGCGCACACGCTAGAATCCGCCGATGGAAAACATCGATTTCGAGCTTGAAGGCGAGTACGTGGAACTGAACCAGCTGCTCAAGCTGTCCGGGCTGTGCGACAGCGGCGGTGCCGGCAAGGCCCTGGTGGCCAGCGGCGAGGTGGAGGTCGATGGCGTGGTGGAGCTGCGCAAGACCTGCAAGATCCGCGTAGGACAGGTGGTCTCCGCACTGGGTGCGCGGATCCGCGTGCATGCCGCGGGCTGACGGCCGGCGCCGCGCGATGGTTGCCGCCCCCTCTTCCGACCACATGGCTGGCCTGCGATGAAGCAATACCTGCCTGCCTGGGTGCAGGACTGGCTGGGCACGATCGTGCCGATCAGCCAGGCCCTGCTGATCCTGCTCGCCGCCTGGCTGCTGCAGCAGCTGGTCCGCTACATGGCCCGCCGCCTCACCAGTCGCCGCGGGCTGCCGCCGGAGATGGCGGCGGTGCTGCGCCGGGTGTCGGCCGGCCTGATCGGTTTCGCGGCGCTGCTGCTGGTGCTGGAGCGCCTCGGCGTGTCCGGCACGGTGCTGTGGACCGCGTTCACCAGCTTCGCCGCGGTCGGTGCGGTGGCGTTCTTCGCCGCCTGGAGCGTGCTGTCCAACATCTTCTGCACGGTGCTGATCTTCACCACCCGCCCGTTCCGGCTGTACGACCACATCGAGGTGGTGGAGAACGGCGAGAAGCCCGGGCTCAAGGGCCGGGTCATCGACGTCAACCTGATCTACACCACGCTGCAGGAGTTCGACCGAGACGCGGGCGTGGCCGGCAGCACCTTGCAGGTGCCCAAC
>JAEWAG010000125.1 GCA_023391775.1 Pseudomonadota bacterium
CTTAGCTTCCTGCGAATGGCGTTCCGAAGACTCCCACAGCCAGTTCCGCCCAGATGAGAAACAGGGCTAAAAGGATGCCTGCACAGATCAGTACCCTGTTTTGGAAGTTGCGGACGTTTCGGATGACAAGTTCACAGGTGAGTCCTGTACCGAACAGGAGGATTCCGGCTATGATAAAATCAAACAATTCCCATTTTACCTCGTGGGTGAATTGCATAGCGACTAATGGTGTCAGCAGGATCCCCGTAGCTACCAGCAGGATGATGATGAGTCTCATGTTTGCTGGTTTGTTTACCTGCGTGCTCATAACGTACAAATTTTAAGGTGAACGATTAAATACTCTTATGAAAGTACTTTGTATTTCAAAGACAACCAAAATCAATGTTGCTGGAAAGGGGGTGTACGGGTATTGCTCTCAATACTTTGGAATATCGACAAGATCATTTTGAATTTTCGGCAACGAAATTTTATTTTTTCAGCCTAAAATCACTTAAATCTCTTTAGACGCTCTGACAGCACTCGCTACGAGCCCGACTGGATGCCCAGTGCTGCTTCGCTTCTACAGTGTTTTATCCTGAAGTCAATTACAAGGGAGAAAGTCGTTCCCAATGGGAAGACTTAAGTGCGTAGGTCAGTGAGAAATTTTTTATGCGGGTTCAGGTAGGTTTGCTTCAATCCCTGAGGAAAAGAATGACATCTGCCGGAAGACCTCCTTTTGGGTGTAGTATCTTTCTTCGCTGTCGTCCGATCAACCAACTGCACGCAGTTATGGAGAAATGTTCGGCATCCTAACTATTCAAAATAGCCTTCATTTGATTCTTAAACCAACTGGTTTGCACCATGTCCTTCTGTTCCAGATTAAAAGCAGAAAGATACTGTTTGCTGTAGTCACTCTTCATGTTGAAAAATCTATAGAACGTATCAAAATCGTCTACCTGGAGCGCATTGACTATTTCAGCTATATCGTCTTTCCTTTTGACAGCGGCTTCTTTTAGGTCGGTGTAACTTTGCCTTGCTACGCCTATACGGGCAACAATCGCAAGCAATTTGCTCCGTTTTTGTTCAGTAATATCATTGATATATGATTCTATGTCGAATTCGGGTGGATCCAGCTCGACAATATTATCAGGATGGTACAGGTAGTTCTCAAAAGTGTAGTATCGCAGAATTTTATAGTTGCTGAACTGCTGTTGTAATTGCTCAATTTCTGCGTCTTTAAGAAAATCCCTGTCACGCAATCCAAGCTTTGTCTTATCGTGCTTTATCGTAAGAAAAACCTCTCTATTGTTCTGTGCAGGTAAGAATAAATATGAGTGTTCGCCAAGAGCGAGGTTGAAGAGTCCGTCATTTTTATTCTCTACGACCACCAACTTCTTACCGGTGAGTATGTTTGAAATGGTTTCCTTGGGTATAGCTATTTCATAAACATCGAGGTTTTCTTTTGGAGATGGCACTAACACCTGCGGCTGGTCGAAATCCAATCCGTCTAAGTCAATGATAACTGATTCATCACTTTCCCGTGCGTAATCAATAAAGCCCAAAGCATGTGAGGCGGTCCAGATCTGGGAATCGGAAGGTATCCATTCAGTAACTATTTCGTGTATCAGCTTTTGCTGGATGCTCGTATTCAGGTGGCAATCCATTTCATCAATAAATATCAATGCATCCTTGTAGAATTCCTTTCGTACAACGAAGTTGAGTA
This sequence comes from Pseudomonadota bacterium, assembly GCA_023391775.1. Lineage (GTDB taxonomy): Bacteria > Pseudomonadota > Gammaproteobacteria > Xanthomonadales > Xanthomonadaceae > Pseudoxanthomonas. The sequence continues at coordinate 1,703 of JAEWAG010000125.1, forward strand.
GCAGTATTACAACTTGTTTCTCTCCATGACTGAGTAAGTCGTAATTGATCTCGACGCCGCCCTTCTTGAAAATTAGTTGTCCGGGGCTATAAGGCGTAGCGTTCTGATATCGAGATATTTGAATGGTTGTTTGTTTGTCCGCTCCAAAAATGTTCAGCAAGGATTCATTGAAAGGCCTAATTAACTCATGAAATATTTTCAACGTATCTGCAGAGCGGCCTTCAAATACAGGAGTTCGCAAAGCATCATCAATTTGCTGCATGTAGGTAAAAACATCATTAGGCAGGCGGACGTCGTGCTCTATGAAATTGGCTGGACGGTCTGCATCATTTCTAACTACCTGAGGATTCGCAACATTAGAGATCCGGGGAACAATACGAATACTTGATCTGCCGAAGAACCTTTGAGTCAGTCCGGAGCGGCCGAATCCCTGGCCGGAAACGACCTGTAGCTCTTGTATTGGGCCCTGGTCATGAAACCCCACTCTTATTAAATATTTTGAAGCGTCACCCTTCTTATAGTACTCTTCTGTTGGCAGTATACCCTCTTTCAACACATGAAAAGCATCAAAAATACTCGACTTACCCGAGCCGTTGGCGCCAATCAGAAGTACCAATTTTGCTTCTACTGGAATATTCTTAATGGTAAGGCTCGAAAACCGCTTAAAGTTTTCGAGATACAGTTCTGAAATGCGCATACAAGAATATTTTTAACTAAATTTAGTAGCTTCTCTTAATCTTCTGAAAGTTGGGTCATTATTTTCCTGACAGACCAAGGTCCGATTCCATGTTCATTCGAATTGCTTAAAAATAGAATAGGCCTGCACGCTACATACAGGCCTTGGCTTTATTTCGTGGTCCCACCAGGGCTTGAACCTGGGACCCCCTGATTATGAGTCAGGTGCTCTAACCAACTGAGCTATAGGACCAATGTTCCGTTGCCGGAACGAAAGTGGGCAAAACTACGAAACTTTTGAATTCAGTATGAGGTGTTTTAAGTGGTTTCAGAGAATTCCGGGATACTGACCCACCCCTTCACTGACTGGCTGCAGGTTAATGATTGTCATTACCCGTATCCAACCTCCGCCAAACTGCTTCCACAACGCGGTTGCAGCGGACGAGGTGGAAACCAAATACCAGATCGCCTTTGTAGTGCTGACTCAAATGGTCGCGGAGCATCTCACGGGCCCGACTAAGGCGCACCTTGACGTTGCTCTCCGAAATGCCGAGAACATCCATGGTTTCCGCGACGGATAGGCTTTCCATCTCGCGCAGCACAAAGGTGAGCCGGTACTTCTCCGGCAATCGTAGAAGGGCCTGTTCCAGCGCCCGCCCCAATTCCCTGTTCATCACCACTGTCGCAGGGGTCCTGAAATCGCTATCACTTTGCTGCATCTGTCCATATTTTGTTTCAAGTGCTTTTTCCTTCAGTTTCTGCCGCCTGAGGTGTTGCAGACATTCGTTGATCATGATCCGTGTGAGCCAGGTACTGAAGAGCGACCTGTACCCAAAGCTTTCCAGATGATGCCAGGCTTTGATATAGGCGTTCTGCATCAGATCCTCTACCTCGTGCTCATCACCAACGATCGACATGCCCACCCGGTACATTCTGGGGT
>JAEWAG010000084.1 GCA_023391775.1 Pseudomonadota bacterium
GCATCAGCGCGTAGATCGAGCCGATCGAGATCATCGCGACCCAGCCCAGCGCGCCGGCGTGCACGTGGCCGACGGTCCAGTCGGTGTAGTGCGACAGCGAGTTGACCGTCTTGATCGACATCATCGGCCCCTCGAAGGTGGCGATCATGTAGAACGAGATGGCGACGATCAGGAACTTCAGGATCGGGTCGGTGCGCAGCTTGTACCAGACGCCGGAGAGGGTCATGACGCCGTTGATCGCACCGCCCCAGGACGGCGCCAGCAGGATCAGTGAGAACACCATGCCCAGCGACTGCGCCCAGTCGGGCAGCGCGGTGTACTGGAGGTGGTGCGGGCCGGCCCACATGTACACGGCGATCAGCGCCCAGAAGTGCACGATCGACAGGCGGTAGGAGTACACCGGGCGGCCGGCCTGCTTGGGCACGTAGTAGTACATCATTCCCAGGAAGCCGGCGGTCAGGAAGAAGCCCACCGCGTTGTGGCCGTACCACCACTGGACCATCGCATCGACCGCGCCGCTGTAGACCGGGTAGGACTTGGCCAGGCCGACCGGGATGGAGATGTTGTTGACGATGTGCAGCAGCGCCACGGCGATGATGAAGCTGGCATAGAACCAGTTCGCCACGTAGATGTGCTTGACCCGGCGCTTGGCGATCGTGCCGATGAACAGCACCGCGTAGGCCACCCAGACCGCCGCGATCAGGATGTCGATCGGCCACTCCAGCTCGGCGTACTCCTTGCCCTGGGTCAGGCCCAGGGGCAGGGTGATGGCCGCCGCGACGATCACCGCCTGCCAGCCCCAGAACACGAAGGCCGCCAGCCTGTCCGAGAGCAGCCGCACGTGGCAGGTGCGCTGCACCACGTGCAGGCTGGTCGCCATCAGCGCGCAGCCGCCGAAGGCGAAGATCACCGCGTTGGTATGGAGTGGCCGCAACCGGCCGTAGCTCAGCCACGGCAGGTCGAAGTTGAGGGCCGGCCAGTACAGCTGGGCGGCGATCAGCACGCCCACGGCCATGCCCACGATGCCCCAGACCACGGTCATTACCGCGAACTGGCGCACCACCTTGTCGTTGTATGTCCCCTGCACGCTTTGCATGCGGCCCGATCCTCAGTCTGAACGGGGATGATGATCCCCCGGTATGGCGGTCCGGGGCATTGATCGGAATCAAGGCCTGCCGGACGGCGTCGGGTTACCCATGGAAACTGGCCGTCGCCCTGCCCGCGACCGGCACAGCCGCCCGCCGGCCATCGGCCAGGCAGGTGGACCCTTGCCACCAGCATAGGCGCCGGCGGCCAGCGCGCCCACTGGACCGATTGTCCCGCCCCACGCCGCGCCGGCCCGGGCGCGCAGGCCGGGGCTGTATGGTGGCGGCCAGGCACGGAACGAGGATCAGGATGAGCATCTACGCCCTGGAAGCCGTTTTCGCCCCCCGCTCGGTGGCAGTGGTGGGAGCGAGCCCGCGCCCCGGCTCGGTCGGCCGGACCGTGGTCCACAACCTGCGCCAGGCCGGCTTCACCGGACCGGTGGGCCTGGTGAACCCGAAGTACCGGCAGATCGAGGGCGAGCCGGCATTCGGCTCGCTGGCGCAGCTGCCATTCGCGCCCGAGCTGGTGGTGATCACCACCCCGGCGTCCACCGTGCCCGGCGTCATCGCCCAAGCGGTGGCGGCGGGCGCGCGCGCGGCGATCGTGGTCACCGCGGGACTGGGCCAGGGTCCCGGTTCGCTGCTGGAGCACCTGCGCAACGAGGCCCGCCCGCACGGCCTGCGCATCATCGGGCCCAACTGCCTGGGGGTGATGGCCCCGCACGCGCACCTCAACGCCAGCTTCGCCGCGCGCGGCCCGCTGCCGGGCGACCTGGCCCTGGTCTCGCAGTCCGGCGCGGTCGCCGCCGGGCTGGTGGAATGGGGCGTGGCGCGCTCGATCGGGTTCTCCGCGGTGGTCTCGCTGGGCGACGCGGTGGACGTGGATTTCGGCGACCTGCTGGACTGGTTCGCGCGCGACCCCAGGACCCGCGCCATCCTGCTGTACATCGAATCCATCCGCGACGCGCGCAAGTTCATGTCCGCCGCACGTGCCGCCGCGCGCGCCAAGCCGGTGGTGGTGATCAAGTCCGGGCGGCACGAACCCGGCGCCCGTGCAGCGGCTACCCACACCGGCGCCCTGGCCGGCGCCGACGCGGTGTACGAGGCCGCGTTCCGGCGCGCCGGCCTGCTGCGCGTGCATGCGCTGGACGAGCTGTTCGCCGCGGCCAAGACCCTCGGGCACCTGCGCAGCGCGCCGGGGCGCCGCCTGGCGATCTTGACCAACGGCGGCGGCATTGGCGTGCTCGCGGTGGACCGGCTGGTGGACATGGGCGGCACCCTGGCCACGCTGGACCCGGCCACCGTGCGCCGGCTGGATGCGGCGCTGCCGCCGACCTGGTCAGGCGCCAACCCCGTGGATATCGTCGGTGACGCCGATGCGCAGCGCTATGCCACGGCGCTGGAGGCGCTGCTGGAGGATCCGGGCACCGACGCGGTGCTGGTGATGAACGTGCCCACCGCGCTGGCCTCCTCCAGCGAGGCGGCCGCGGCCGTGACCCGGGTGCTGGCCCGGCGCCCGCGCCCGGGGGCCGGCAAGCCGGTGCTCGGGGTCTGGCTGGGGCGCGAGCCCGAGGCCCTGGCCGCGCTGGAGAAGGCCGGGGTGCCCACCTACACCACCGAGGCCGGCGCGGTGCGCGGCTACACCTACCTGGTGCGCCACCGCGAGGCGCAGCAGGCGCTGATGGAGACCCCGCCCAGCCTGCCGGAGGATTTCGTGGTCGACACCGCGGCCGCCCAGGCGATCGTCGCCGGCGCGCTGGAGCAGGGCCGCGACTGGCTGGATCCGCTGGAGGTGGTCGCCCTGCTGGGCGCGTACGGCATTCCGGTCACCCCGGCCTGGCGGGCCGCCGACGCGGAGGCGGCGGTCGCCGCCGCCCGCCCGCTGCTGGCGGCCGGTGGCCTGGTGGCGCTGAAGATCCTCTCGCCGGACATCGTGCACAAGTCGGACGTGGACGGCGTGCGCCTGAACCTGTCCGGCGAGGCGGCGGTGCGCGAAGCGGCCGGCGCGATCCTGGCCCGCGCCCGCGAGCTGCGCCCGCAGGCGCGGATCGAGGGCGTGACGGTGCACCCGATGGTGGCCCGGTCCAAGGCCCGTGAGCTGATCGCCGGCCTGGCGCACGACCCGACCTTCGGCCCGGTGGTGGTGTT
>JAEWAG010000191.1 GCA_023391775.1 Pseudomonadota bacterium
ATCCTCGACTACGTGCGCCGGCTCGGCGCGCTGGTCGGCGCCGGTGCGCGGGCCGAGGCCTGGGCCGGTGAGCTGCAGCGTGGCCTGGACGCCGCGCAGGCGCGGGCTGCCGCACGCGGCGTGCGCCCGAAGGTCTATTTCGAGGAGTGGGACGAACCGCTGATCACCGGCATCCGGTGGGTGGCCGAGCTGGTGCGCATTGCGGGCGGCGACGATGTCTTCCCCGAGCTGTCATCCGAACCGCTGGCCCGTGACCGCATCCTCGCCGACCCGGCCGTGGTGGTGGCGCGCGCGCCGGACATCATCCTCGGCTCGTGGTGCGGCAAGAAGTTCAGGCCGGAGCGGGTGGCCGCGCGACCGGGCTGGGATGCGATACCGGCGGTGCGCGACGGCCAGCTGCACGAGATCCGCTCACCGCTGATCCTGCAGCCCGGGCCGGCGGCGCTGACTGATGGACTGGCGGCGATCGAGGCGGTGATCGAAGCCTGGGTACCTCGCCACGCCGGCTGAGCGCCGCGCCAACCGGCTCAGCCGCGCTCCAGTGCCGCCGCGGTGGCGGCCATGCGCGGGCCCAGCCAGCAATACGAGCCGATGGGGGTCAGCCCGGCGTCCTGGAACCTGCGGCGGTACCAGCTGGCCTTGCGCGGCTGGAAGCCGTCGGTATCGCCCTCGAACTCGTCCTCGGCCGCGAACGCCTCCAGGAACGCGACGCCGCCGCACAGTTCGGCCAGGCCGGGCAGGCCGCGGTTGAGCTCGCGGGTAGGCAGGTAATGCATCACGTCCGAGCACACCAGCAGGTCCACCGGCGCGCACGGCCGCAACCAGGCGAAATCGCCGAAGCGCGCCAGGTGCAGGTTGCGCCGCGCGCCATGCCGGGCCACGGCGTACTCGCTGGAATCGAAGCCCAGGTAGCTGGCCTTCGGTCGCAGCCTGAGCAGCGGCGCCCGCCAGGCGCCCTCGCCACAGCCGATGTCCAGCACGCTTCGGACCGGCCGCTCCAGGTAGTACTCGGCCACGGACACGGCCAGCGCCACCTTGCGCTCGAGCCGGCGCGGATCCTGGATGTTCTGCTTCCGGTACCAGCGGTCGAAGTAGGCGCGGTCGTAGGTCTTGGTCATGGATTCGGGATTGCGCGGGTGCGCATGGAGTTCGAAGGGAAGGAAGGTTGAACGGCGATGCGGAAGTCACCGGCCCCGGCACTGCCAGGCCTCGTCTGCCCGAAGCCCGGGGCGACGGCGGCGGAGATGGCTCTGCCCGGTACGTGGACGAGGGAGTTTAGGCGGTCGTGGCCTGCAGGACGCAGCCGCGGTACCGACGGGATGTTGCAGGGGCGGCCGGATGGCTGGCGAAGCCGGGACCGGGGCCTTCATCCCAGTGGCCGGCGTTCGACGCCACGCCCGCGATGGCCGACAATCCGCCGCTCCCACCAACGCAGGCGACGCGCATGTATCTCTGGGTGAAGTCCTTCCACATCCTGTTCGTCGTGGCCTGGATGGCGGCGGTGTTCTACCTGCCGCGCATCCTGGTCAACATCGCCGAGGCCGGCGACCAGCCGGCGGTGCGCGAACGCCTGGTGCTGATGGGACGCCGGCTGTACCGCTTCGGCCACAACATGTTCGGCCTGGCCGCGGCGCTGGGCCTGGTGCTGTGGCTGTACTACGGCATGGGTCGCGGCGCCGGCTGGATCCACGCCAAGCTCACCCTGGTGCTGCTGCTGCTGGCCTATTACATCGTCACCGGGCGCTGGCTGAAGAACGCGGCCGCGGGCAGGCCGCTGGCGTCCTCGCGCGCGCTGCGCGTGTTCAACGAGCTGCCGGTGCTGGTGTTCGTGGTGATCATCTGGCTGGTGCTGGCCAAGCCGTTCTGAGCCACGCCCCGCGCGAGGCAACGGCTGCCTGATGTGGAACGGGCCGCTCCCGGCGAGCGGCCCGTTGTCGTTTGCGGCCTCAGTCCCCGCGCTGGAACTGTTGCGGCTGCGGCAGCTCCACCGGCACGCCATTGGCGTCGCAGGTCCCTGCCGCACACAGCCGCTCGCGCAGCTTCGGCATGGCCTGCACGATCAGGTGGTAGATCACGTTCTGCTCGAGCGTGCCGCGTACCGCCTCGCTGCCGGGCCCGCGGGCCCAGATGCCGACGTCCTCGCCACCGTGCGACTCGGACTTCAGTGGCACCAGCGATTCCTGCATGTAGTCCGGGTGGGTGGTGTCGACGGCGGACAGGTCGGGTCGGCCCTCGGCCGGCTCCATGCTGGACGGGAAGTGCGGGTAGGTCTTGGGCCCGGCCGGCTGGCGGTTGCTGGCGCCGGTGTGGCCGGGGCCGTTGGCGTAGCTCAGCGTGGTGTAGGGCAGGCCGGTGGCGTCCAGGGTGTCGCCCGGGCGCGCGCCGTCCTCGCCGGGCAGGCCACGCACCTTGCCCAGGATGGGATTGCCGCGGGCCGGATAGCCGGCGAAGTTCAGCACGTGCGAGTGGTCGGCGGTCACCAGGATCAGGGTGTCCTCGGCCGAGGTCAGCTCGCTGGCCACGCGCACGGCCTCGGCCATGGCCACGGTCTCGTCCAGCGCGCGGTAGGCGTAGCCATTGTGGTTGGCGTGGTCGATGCGCGCGCCCTCGACCATCAGCACGAAGCCTTCCGGTTCGCGCGACAGGCGCCGGATCGCCATCGCGGTCAGTTCGGCCAGCGAGGGCTCGGCGGACGGGTCGCGCTCGTGTTCGTACTGCATGTGGTCGTGCTCGAACAGGCCGAGGACGGCCGGCGCGTCTGCGGCGGCCTGCAGCTGCTCGCGGTTCCACACGTAGACGCCGCCGGGGTGGCGCTGCTTCCACTCCGCGACCAGGTCACGGCCGTCCAGGCGCAGCCCGGTCTTGTCCGCGTACTCCGGATCGTGCGAGCCGACCGGGAAAAACTGGCCGCGGCCACCGCCCAGCATGACCTTCGGCCCGCTGCCGTAAGGCGTGGACACCAGCTGCCGGGCGATATCCACGCAGCCCTGGGCCAGCGCCTGCGGCGGCATTGCCGCGTCGTTCTCCCAGTTGCGGTCCGGCACGTGGGTCCAGGTCGCGGCCGGCGTGGCGTGGGTCAGGCGCGCGGTGCTGACGATGCCGGTTGCCAGGCCGGCCGCATCGGCCAGCTGCAGCCAGGTCAGGCGATGCTTGCCCAGGCTGTCGGCGCAGTCGAAGCGGTTGCCGGCCGACACGCCGATGGCGCCCATGTGGCTCTTCACGCCGGTGGTGATGGCGGTCATCGTCCCGGCCGAATCCGGGGTCTGCGAATCGGTGTTGTAGGTCTTGCTGAAGGCGGTATGCGGGAAGCGCTCCCAGCTCAGCAGGTTCTCCTCGCCGGGGTTGCCCTTGCGCTGGCCTTCGAGGATGCGCGCGGCGGCCACGGTGGTCAGGCTCATGCCATCGCCCAGGAACAGGATCACGTTGCGTGCCTTGCCGGCCATGGCGCCATTGGCGGCGGCATGGGCCGCGCCGCTGCGGTACCACCATTCGGGTGTCTCGCCGTCGGGGCGGGTGATTTCCGGCACCGCTACGGCGGTGGCCATGTGCGGGGCGGTGCTGGAGGGGGCTGGCGCGGTGGCGCAGGCGACGGGAAGCAGGGCACAGAGCAGTGCCAGGGGCAGGGCGCGGGGATGACGGGGCATTACGGATCCAGGTGGGCGCGGCCTGGAGGTCGGCGCCGGCCGGCGCGAACCACCACGCCGCCATGCATGTTGGTGCGGGGCGCGCATTATCGGCCACGCCCAATGTCATGCATATGACGCAGCGGCGTTCCAGTTCTGGCATCGCCAGCCTGCGCGCATCGGGGTATCGTGCCGCCTCTGCCGTACCGCGGATCGCACATGAACCTGGTCAAGGCCTGGCTGGCCATTCCCTTCTGGCAGCGCGTGCTGGGCGGCTTCGTGCTCGGCGCCCTGGCCGGCTGGCTGATGGGCCCCGCCGCACAGACCTGGTTCGGGCCGCTGGGCACGGTTTACGTCAACCTGATCCGCATGATCGCGGTGCCGCTGGTGCTGTTCGCGGTGATCAATGCGGTGGCCTCGCTGCACGGGCAGAAGTCGGTGGCCGCACTGGGCGGGCGCACTTTCCTGTGGTTTGCCGCCACCGCGGCGCTGGCCGTGGCTGTCGGGCTGGCAGTGGGCCTGGTGCTCAAGCCCGGCACCGGCCTGAGCGGGCTGGAGATGGCGTCCGACTACACCCCGCGCGAGGTACCCACGCCGGTGCAGGTGCTGCTGGACGTGGTCCCGAGCAACCCGTTCAAGGCGCTGGCCGATGGCAGGATCCTGCAGGTGATCTTCTTCGCCGGCCTGCTCGGCTTTGCGCTGGTGAAGCTGGGCGAGCGCACCGCGCGGCTGCGCGCGCTGGTGGGCGAGGCCAGCGAGGCGATGGTCCAGGTTACCCGCTTCGTGCTGGAGATGACCCCGCTGGGCACCTTCGGCCTGATCGCCGGCCTGGTCGGCAGCTATGGTTTCGAGAAGCTGCTGCCGCTGGGCAGCTTCGTGTTCGCGCTGTACCTGGCCTGCGCGCTGCACATCGTGTTCGTGTACGGCGGCCTGCTGCTGGCGCACGGCCTCAACCCACTGAAGTTCTTCCGCGGCGCGGCGCCGGGCATGCAGGTGGCCTTCGTCAGTTCCTCCAGCTTCGCCTCGATGCCGGTGGCCATGCGCAGCGCCACCCACAACCTGGGCGTGGACAAGGACTACGCCGCGTTCGCGGTGCCACTGGGCGCGAGCATCAAGATGGACGGCTGCGGCGCGATCTATCCGGCGCTGACCGCGGTGTTCGTGGCCCAGTATTTCGGCATCGATCTGTCGCTGAACCAGTACTTCGTGATCCTGCTGGCGTCGGTGCTGGGCAGTTTCGGCACCGCGGGCGTCCCCGGCACGGCCATCGTCATGGTCACCCTGGTGCTCAGCGCCGCCGGCCTGCCGCTGGAAGGCATCGCCCTGCTGGTGGCGATCGACCGGGTGCTGGACATGATGCGCACGATGACCAACGTCACCGGGCAGATGCTGGTACCGGTGCTGGTGGCCAAGCAGACCGGCCTGCTGGACCGCCAGGTCTACGAACGCGCCTCGAGCAACGTGGGGCTCGATGCCGGCGATGCCGGCCAGCGCGACGCCGGCACCTAGCACGCGGCAAGCGCCTGCGGCCCCTGGTCGCCGCAGCCAGGCGGTCCTCCGCTGGAAGGTGATGCTGCCGCGTGGCTAAGGGAGGCGCCACGCCAGACCGGCGCCGCAGCACTGACATGCGCGTGGGCGCGCCTGGCGCCTCTGCCATCCGGATACAAAAAGGCCGCCCGGAGGCGGCCTTCAGGTCACGGGAAGACGCGGATCAGATCTCGACCCGGCGCGCCTGCATGAAGCGGGTGCCCCAGTAGCCGGACACCAGGCTGTCCACGCGCACGTCCTTGCCGCGGCTGGGCGCATGCACGAACTGGCCGCTGCCCACGTAGATGCCGACGTGGTTGACCCGGCCGCGCATGCCGAAGAACACCAGGTCGCCCGGGCTGAGCTCGTCGCGGTCGCGGATCAGCTGCGCGTCGGACTTGGCCGCCATCTCGCGCGAGACGCGCGGCAGCTCGATGCCGAGGGTGTTGCGGAAAACGTAGCTGACCAGGCCGCTGCAGTCGAAGCCGTCCGGACCCGAGCCGCCCCAGCGGTACGGGGTGCCCAGCAGGCTCATGGCCGACTTCATCACCTGCTCGAGCTTGCCCTCGCTGCGCTGGGGCTGGCCGTCGCCGGAGATCAGCCGGTTCATCTCGCCGGCCAGGTTGGCCGAGCGGTCCAGCAGCATGCCGTCGTTGCGCGACAGGTGCGGCAGCAGGGCGGCGAGGGTGGCGCTGGCGGCGGCGTCGGCCTTGCCGCGCAGGCTGCCCTGGGACTGGGACTGGGAC
>JAEWAG010000233.1 GCA_023391775.1 Pseudomonadota bacterium
TCGCGGTGCCCCCCGCGCCGGCGCCGGCCAATGACGCCCAGCTGCTGGCCATGCGCGAGGAACTGGCGCAGATGCGCACGATGATCGAGCGCGAGATGCACCGCCTGACCGACGAGCGCCTGCGCGGCTCGCCGGTGCGCCTGCAGGCGATGGAGCTGATGGAGGATTACGGCTTCGATGCCGGGATCACCCGCGACATCGTCCTGGAGCTGCCCGCCGACACCCCCGAGCACCGCGGCCGCGGGCTGATGCTGGGGCTGATCTCCCGGCGCCTGCCGGTCTGCCCGGTCGATCCGCTGGAGGCCGGTGGCGTGATCGCGCTGGTCGGTCCGACCGGTGCCGGCAAGACCACCACCATCGCCAAGCTGGCCGCACGCTACGCCACCGAGCACGGCGCCCGCAACGTGGCCCTGGTCACCACCGACACCTCGCGCATCGGCGGCCGCGAGCAGCTGTACAGCTACGGCCGCCAGCTGGGCATCGCGGTGCACGAGGCCGACAGCGACGCGGCCCTGATCCAGCTGCTGCAACGCCTGCAGGACTATCGCCTGGTGCTGGTGGATACGGCCGGCATGGGCCAGCGCGACCGGGCCCTGGCCGGCCAGCTCAACTGGCTGCGGGCCGCGCGCAACGTCAGCACCCTGCTGGTGCTGCCGGCCAACTCCCATTACGCCGACCTGGACGAGGTGGTGCGCCGCTTCACTCCGGCCCGGCCGCAGGGCGTGGTCCTGACCAAGGTCGACGAGACCGGCCGCCTGGGCAGCGCCCTGTCGGTGGTCGTGGACCACCAGCTGCCGCTTACCTGGATCACCGACGGCCAGCGCGTCCCGGAGGACCTGCACCGGGCCAATGCGCCCAGCCTGGTGCTCCGCCTTGAAGATCTGCGCCGCGCTGCCGATAAGCCGAACATCCCGGAGCACGACCATGCCGTCGCATGAGCCCCGCCCCCTGTCCCCCACCCCTGCCACCTTCCGCCCGATGAATCCCGCCCCGCTCGCCCCCGTCCGCAGCATCGCCGTCACCGGTGGCAAGGGTGGCGTCGGCAAGACCAACCTGTCGGTGAACCTGGCCTCGGCGCTGTCGGCGCTGGGCAAGCGCACCCTGCTGCTGGACGCCGACCTGGGCCTGGCCAACGTGGACGTGCTGCTGGGCCTGTCCCCGCAGCACACCCTGGCCGACCTGGTGGCCGGCCGCTGCGAGCTGGAGGACGTGATCCTGGACGGCCCCAACGGCATGCTGGTGGTGCCCGCCGCCTCCGGCCGCCGGCACATGGCCGAGCTGCAGCCGGCCCAGCACGTCGGCCTGGTCAACGTATTCAATGACCTGCAGCGCGACCTGGACATCCTGGTGGTGGACACCGCCGCCGGCATCACCGACAGCGTGCTGACCTTCTGCCAGGCCGCGCAGGACGCGGTGGTGGTGGTCTGCGACGAACCGGCCTCGATCACCGACGCCTACGCCCTGATCAAGGTCCTGTCGCGCGAGCGCGGCGTGGACCGGGTCCAGGTGGTGGCCAACATGGTGCGCAGCCCGGCCGAGGGCCGCGGCCTGTACGACAAGCTGTCGCGGGTCTGCGAGCGCTTCCTCGGCGACGTCTCGCTCAACTTCCTCGGCGCCGTGCCGCACTGCGACTGGCTGCGCATGGCCGTGCAGCGCCAGCAGGCGGTGACCACCGCCTACCCGTCCAGCCCCTCGGCCCGCGCCATCGCCGAGATCGCCCGGCGCACCGCGCGCTGGCAGGCGCCGACCGCGCCGCGCGGCAACATCGAGTTCTTCGTCGACCGGATGATCCGGCAAGGCGCGGCCGCATGAACGCCGTGGCCGAGTACCGCGCGGTCCAGCGCGGCAGCGGCGATGACACCGTCGTCCGCCACGGCGACCTGGTGCGGCGCATCGCCCACCACCTGGCCGCACGCCTGCCGGCCAGCGTCGAGGTCGACGACCTGATCCAGGCCGGCATGATCGGCCTGATCGAGGCCAGCCGCAGCTACGACCCGGACCAGGGCGCCTCGTTCGAGACCTACGCCTCGATCCGCATCCGCGGCTCGATGATCGACGAGATCCGCCGCGGCGACTGGGTGCCGCGCTCGGTCCACCGCCGTGCGCGCGACGCCGCCGCGGCGGTGCGCGAGATCGAGCAGGCCACCGGCCGCGCCGCCGCGCCGCAGGAAGTGGCGGCAAAGCTCGACATGCCCCTGCCCGAGTACCTGCGCCTGCTGGAGGACGCTTCGCGCGGCCAGGTGCTGAGCCTGGACTCGCACGTGGAGGACCACGGCGACGTGCAGGTCAACAGCAACAGCCCGACCCCGCAGCAGGTCCTGGAGCGCGGCGACTTCGGCCGCGAACTGGCGGTGGCCATCGGCAACCTGCCCGAGCGCGAGCAGCTGGTGCTGTCGCTGTACTACGAGCAGGAACTCAACCTCAAGGAAATCGGCGCGGTGCTCGGGGTCAGCGAGTCGCGCGTGTGCCAGATCCACGGCCAGGCGGTGCTGCGCCTGCGCGGAAGGCTTTCCCAGTACGAATCCCGCGACGCCGGTCTGGAAGACGACTGAGCGCGCCCACGGCAACGCAAACGGAGCACGAAGTGAACAAGAACATGCGGATCCTGATCGTGGACGATTTCTCGACGATGCGACGCATCGTCAAGAACCTGCTCAACGATCTGGGCTACGGCAACACCGCCGAGGCCGACGACGGACACACCGCGCTGGCGGCGCTGCGCACGCAGCCGTTCGACTTCGTTGTCACCGACTGGAACATGCCCGGCATGACCGGCATCGACCTGCTTCGCGCGATCCGCGCCGATCCCCGGCTCAAGACCCTGCCGGTGCTGATGGTCACCGCCGAGGCCAAGCGCGAGCAGATCATCGAGGCCGCCCAGGCCGGCGTGAACGGCTACATCATCAAGCCGTTCACCGCCCAGACCCTGGAAGAGAAGCTCGCCAAGATCTTCGAGCGCCTGGCGGCCACCGCATGAGCACCGCCGTGGCCCCCGAACGCGCGGCGCTGGTGCAGCG
>JAEWAG010000244.1 GCA_023391775.1 Pseudomonadota bacterium
GGTCTATGGCGCGCGCCCGCTGAAGCGTGCGCTCCAGGCCCAGGTGGAGAACCCGCTGGCGCAGAAGCTCCTGGCCGGCGAGTTCGCTGCCGGCGACACCATCCGGGTCGATGCCGAAGGCGGGCACCTGGCCTTCGTCCGCAGCTGATTCACCCCGGCTTGCACGCAACGGGAAGGCACGCCGGTCGGCGTGCCTTCTTCGTTCCGGTGGGCACAAGAGCGCGACCGGTGCGGCGCGATGCGTGGGAATGAGCAGATTCCACGCGGTGATGGTTGGGCCTGAAACCGTGCGTTCCGCGGCCCATCGGCTGGGCTATCTTCGACGGTTCCGTAAACCGCCGCAGCGAGCGCATCGATGAGTGCACCGAACTGGAAGCCCGAGACCCTAGCCGTCCATGCCGGGTACAGCCCCGACCCGACGACCCGCGCGGTGGCCGTGCCGATCTACCAGACGGTGGCCTACGCCTTCGACAACACCCAGCACGGTGCCGACCTCTTCGACCTCAAGGTGCCGGGCAACATCTACACCCGCATCATGAACCCGACCACCGACGTGCTCGAGCAGCGCGTGGCGGCGCTGGAGGGCGGCATCGCCGCGCTGGCGCTGGCCTCGGGCCAGGCGGCGATCACCTACGCGATCCAGACCATCGCCGAGGCCGGCGACAACATCGTTTCCTCCAGCGCGCTGTATGGCGGCACCTACAACCTGTTCGCCCACACCCTGCCGCAGTTCGGCATCCAGACCCGCTTCGCCGACTACCGCGACCCGTCCGCGTTCGAGCGGCTGATCGACGACAAAACCAAGGCCGTGTTCGTCGAGTCCATCGGCAACCCGCGCGGCAACATCACCGACATCGAGGCGGTGGCCAAGGTCGCCCATGCCCACGGCGTGCCGCTGATCGTGGACAACACCGTGGCCTCGCCGTACCTGCTGCGCCCGATCGACCACGGCGCGGACATCGTGGTCCACTCGCTGACCAAGTACCTCGGCGGCCATGGCAACAGCATCGGCGGAGCGATCGTGGATTCCGGGCGGTTCCCCTGGGCCGAGCACAAGGCGCGCTTCCCGCGCCTCAACGAGCCGGACGTCAGCTACCACGGCGTGGTCTATACCGAGGCGCTGGGCCCGGCGGCCTACATCGGCCGTGCGCGAGTGGTGCCGCTGCGCAACACCGGCGCGGCGCTGTCCCCGTTCAACGCCTTCCTGATCCTGCAGGGCATCGAGACCCTGGCCCTGCGCATGGACCGGATCAACCAGAACACGCTGGCCGTGGCCCGCCACCTGCAGCAGCATCCGAAGGTCGAGTGGGTCAACTACGCCGGCCTGGACGACCACCCCGAGCATGCGCTGGTGCGCAAGTACCTGCCGAAGGGCGCGTCCGGCCTGCTGACCTTCGGCCTGCCCGGCGGGCGCGAGGCCGGCGCCCGCTTCCTGGATGCGCTGCAGCTGTTCACCCGGCTGGTGAACATCGGCGACGCCAAGTCGCTGGCCACCCATCCGGCGTCCACCACCCATCGCCAGCTGTCGCCGGAGGAGCTGGAGAAGACCGGCGTCAGCGAGGACACCGTGCGCCTGTGCGTGGGCATCGAGCACATCGACGACCTGGTCGCCGACCTGGAGCAGGCGCTGGCGGCTGCCTGAGGCGGCAGGCACGGCCATCGCGGGGCCTGGCCCCGCGGTGTGCCACCACTCAGACCGGCGGGACGGCGACCTCGCGGCCGGCGTAACGGTAGGCCGGCGTGGACATCACCATCTCCGCCAGCGAATAGGCCAGTTCGCGTTCGGCCATCACCGCGCCGTCGGCGCCGTGGGCCAGCAGGTGGCGGACCTCCGCATCACTGTGCGCGCGCGCCAGCACCGGCAGCGCCGGGTTGAGCGCGCGCAGCTTGGCGATCGCCTCGCCGGCCTCCAGCGGTTGCGGGATGGCCAGGATCGCGATGCTGGCCGACTCCGGATGGGCTTCGGCCAGGACCCGGTCCGAGGCGGCATGGCCTCGGATGCCGGGAATGCCGGCCGCATGCGCGCGGTCCACGTGCAGCATGTTGTCGTCGATGATCACCACCGGCACGCCGCGGTCGCGCAGGACTTGGGCCAGCTCGCTGCCGACCCGGCCGTAGCCGACCACGATGGCGTGGTTGCCGGCCTGCAGCGGCGGGCCGGCGGGCAGCTCCGGTTCCGGCTGCACCGGTGCCTCCTCGCGATGGCGCGCTTCCCAGCGGTCCAGCAGCATGAAGATCATCGGGTTGAGCATGATCGAGATCAGCGCGCCGGCCAGCACCAGGGCCAGGCCGGTCTGCGGCAGGATCTGCAGGGACACGCCGAGGCCGGCGATGATGAAGGCGAACTCGCCGATCTGCGCCAGCGAGGCGGAGATGGTCAGCGCGGTGGCCTTGGGATGCTTGAACGCGCGCACGATGAAGAACGCCGCCGCCGACTTGCCGATCATGATGATCAGCGCGGTGGCCAGCACCTGCCACGGATGCTCGAGCACGATGGCCGGGTTGAACAGCATGCCCACCGACACGAAGAACAGCACCGCGAAGGCGTCGCGCAGCGGCAGTGAATCATTGGCCGCCTTGTGGCTGAGCTCGGACTCGTTGAGCATCATTCCCGCGAAGAACGCGCCCAGGGCGAAGGACACGCCGAACAGGGCCGCGGCACCGAAGGCCACGCCCAGGGCGATGGCCAGCACCGACAGGGTGAACAGCTCGCGCGAGCCGGTGCCGGCGATGCGCTCCAGCACCCAGGGGATGACCCGGCGGCCGACCAGCAGCATCACCGCGACGAACAGGCCCAGCTGCACCAGGGTCCAACCGATGCTGGTGGCCACGCTGCCGGCGGTATGCGTCTGCCCGGAGGCCTCCGGGCCGAACAGCCCGGCGATGACCGGCATCATCACCAGCGCCAGGACGCAGGCCAGGTCCTCCACGATCAGCCAGCCGACCGCGATCTTGCCGCGCACGGTTTCGAGCAGGCGTCGCTCCTCCATCGCCCGCAGCAGCACCACGGTCGAGGCGGTGGCCAGGGAGAAGCCGAAGATGATGCCGTGCAGGTGCGACCAGCCCATCATCCACGCCACCACCCAGCCCAGCAGGGTGGCCACGGTGATCTGCGCCACCGCGCCGGGGATGGCGATCCACTTCACCTCCAGCAGGTCGGCCAGCGAGAAGTGCAGGCCCACGCCGAACATCAGCAGCATCACGCCGATCTCGGCCAGCTGGTTGGCGAT
>JAEWAG010000106.1 GCA_023391775.1 Pseudomonadota bacterium
CTGATGCTGCTGGACGAGCCGTTCGCCGGCGTCGACCCGATCTCCGTCGGCGAGATCCAGCGCATCGTCACCCACCTCAAGAACCGCGGCATCGGCGTGCTGATCACCGACCACAACGTGCGCGAGACCTTGGGAATCTGCGACCGTGCGTATATCCTCGCCGAGGGGAGCGTACTGGCGCAGGGGGCGCCCGACGCACTGCTGGCCGACCCGGACGTGCGCCGGGTGTACCTTGGGGACACCTTCCGCCTCTAAGCCCCTCACCGGCCTGCAGTTCCTGGGTTCATCACGGGTCGGACATGAAGGCACGGCTGCAGACATCGCTCGGACAGCACCTGGTCATGACGCCGCAGTTGCGTCAGGCGATCCGCGTGCTGCAGATGTCCAGCGTCGAACTGCAGGCCGAGGTCGCCGACGCGATCGAGAGCAATCCGCTGCTGGAATGGGCCGAGGAAGCCGAGCAGCAGCACGCACCTGCCACGGAGGCCGTCGGCGAGAAACCGGCGGAGGCCGCCGCGGCCGAGGAGCCGCCGCCCGGCGATGGCGAGGGCGAGGACTGGGGCCCGGACGAAGCGGCCTGGCAGTCGTCCGGTGGTGCGGGTGGCGAGGATGGCGAGGGTGCGGCCGAGCGCATGGCCGGCACCGAGACCCTGGGCGACCACCTGCTCTGGCAGCTGCACCTGTCGCCACTGTCGCTGCGCGACCGCCGGATCGGCGCGATGCTGATCGACGCGCTGGACGAAGATGGCTACCTGCGCGAGCCGCTGGCGGCGATCGCCGAGTCACTGCTGCCGGAGATCCGCGCCAGCGAGGAGGAGATCCTCACCGTGCTGCACCAGTTGCAGCGTTTCGACCCGGTGGGCGTGGGTGCGCGCAACCTCGGCGAGTGCCTGCACCTGCAGCTGGAACTGCTGCCGGACTGCACGCCCGGCCGCGCGCTTGCGTTGCGGATCGTGGATGGCGCACTGGAGCGGCTGCCGCGGATTGGCGCCGAAGGGCTGGCGCACGAACTGCGCGCACCGCTGGCCGAGGTCGAGCAGGCGGTGCAGCTGGTGCGCTCGCTGGACCCGCGCCCGGGCAAGCGCCTGGCGGAAGTCGAACATGACAGCTACGTGGTGCCGGACTGCGTGATCTGGCGCGACCACGGCGAGTGGAAGGCCGCGCTCTCGCGCCAGGCCCTGCCGCGGGTATCGATCCACCGTGGCTACGAACAGCTGATCCGCCGCTGCGGCGAGAGCGACGCCGGTTACCTGCGCGGCCAGCTGCAGGAGGCGCGCTGGCTGCTCAAGAGCCTGGAGGCGCGCGGCGAGACCCTGCTCAGGGTGGTGCGCAGCCTGCTGCGCCAGCAGGCTGCATTCCTGGAGTTCGGCGAGCAGGCGCTGCGTCCCCTGACCCTGCGCGAGATCGCCGCAGAGCTGGGCATGCACGAATCCACGGTTTCACGTGCGATCGCGCGCAAGTTCGTGCGCACTCCACGCGGGACACTGCCGCTGAAGGCGTTCTTCGCCTCCGGCATCGACACCGGCGGCGGTGGCGAGGCTTCCAGCACCGCCATCCAGGCCATGATCCGCCGGCTCATCGACGACGAGAATCCGCGCAAGCCGCTTTCTGACGCCAAGCTGGCCGACATGCTCAAGCAGACCGGCATACCGGTGGCGCGCCGCACGGTGGCGAAGTATCGTGAGGCCATGAACATTCCGGCGTCGCACGAGCGGGTCCGCATCGGCTAGGCGAGGTACCTGCATCGTGCGGTGCCGCCCACGCGGCAACCACAAAGGAGGTTCACGATGCGCATCGAAACGTACGGCCAGCAGCTGGAGATCACCCCGGCCCTGCGCGATTACGTCGAGGAGAAGCTGCGCCGGCTCGAGCGGCACTTCGACCAGCCCATCGATGCCAGGGTCCAGCTGGGCCTGAGCAAGCCGTCCCATCTCGCCCGCGCCGACCTCAACGTGCCCGGCCGCACCCTGCATGCCGAGGCCGAAGGCCAGAACATGTACGCGGCCATCGACGTACTCGCCGACAAGCTCGACCGCCTGGTGGTCAAGCACAAGGAAAAGCAGCAGAACTTCCAGCCACGCGCCCTGCCGGACGTGGGTTGAACCGCCGCCGCGCCTGGCCGGCTCGCGCCGGCCGGGACGCCGGGCCCGGTTTGGGCGACAATCCGGTGATCCCATTCCCCAGGACCCGGGCCGCATGAGGAACGCCAGCATCACCGCGCTGGAACTGTTCGAACAGCAACAGGACAGGTTGGCCCTGCGCTGGGCCGCCGGTCGCAAGGGCGGCTCGCGCGAGATCGACTCCGGCGAGACCAATTCCCGCCGCCCGTCCCTGGCCGGCTACCTCAACGCGGTCTATCCCAACAAGGTGCAGATCCTCGGCAGCGAGGAACTGCAGTGGCTGGATTCGCTGGACCCGCGCCAGCGCTGGGAGACGATCGAGAAGATCATCCAGTTCCGGCCGCTGGCCCTGGTGATCAGCAAGAACCAGTCCTGCCCGGAAGACCTGCGCGAAGCGGCGGAGGAATCGGACACGCCGCTGTGGATCTCCCCGCGCCGCGGCCACGAGCTGCTCAACCACCTGTCCTACCACCTGGCCCGCACCCTCGCCCCGCGCGTCACCCTGCACGGGGTGTTCATGGAGATCTATTCCATCGGCGTGCTGATCACCGGCGAGGCCGGATCGGGCAAGAGCGAGCTGGCCCTGGAGCTGCTCAGCCGCGGTCACCGCCTGGTCGCCGACGACGCGCCGGAATTCACCCAGATCGCCCCGGACGTGCTCGACGGCACATGCCCGGAACTGCTGCAGGACCTGCTCGAGGTCCGCGGCCTGGGCGTGCTGAACGTGCGCGAGATGTTCGGCGACACCGCGGTGAAGAAGAACAAGTACCTGCGCCTGATCGTGCACCTGACCCGACCGATGACCGAACCCAACCCGCATGGCTACGAACGCCTGACCGGTGATTCGGGCACCCGCCACGTGCTGGACCTGGACGTGCCGCTGATCACCCTGCCGGTGATGCCCGGCCGCAACCTGGCCGTGTTGACCGAGGCGGCCACCCGCCTGCACATCCTGCGGACCAAGGGCATCGACCCGGCGGCGATGTTCATCGCCCGCCACAGCAGCCTGCTGGAGCGACGCGGCACATGAGCCAGCCCCGCCCCACCCTGGTCATCGTCAGCGGCCTGTCCGGCTCGGGCAAGTCGGTGGCGTTGAAGACCTTCGAGGACCTGGACTACTACTGCGTCGACAACCTGCCGCTGGACCTGCTGCCGGCCTTCGTCAGCTCGCTGCTGCGCGACGACGGCCTGCCCGAGCGCATCGCGGTGGGCATCGACGTGCGCAACCGCCTGGGCGACCTCGGCCGCCTGGCCGAATGGCGCGCCGCGGCGGTGGACCTGGGCGTGGACGCGCGCCTGCTGTTCTTCGAGGCCGAGGACCACATCCTGCTGCGCCGCTACGCCGACACCCGCCGCAGGCACCCGCTGAGCCGGCTCGGCCTGTCGTTGCCGGAGGCGATCGCCCGCGAGCGCCAGATCATCGCCCCGCTGCGGAGCGAGGCCGACGCGGTGATCGACACCACCCACCTCAACGTGCACCAGCTGCGGCGCCAGGTGATCACCGGCTTCGCCCTGGAGCACAGCCCCGGCCTGTCGCTGCTGTTCGAGTCCTTCGCCTACAAGCGCGGGGTGCCGGAAGAAGCGGACTTCGTGTTCGACGCCCGGGTCCTGCCCAACCCGCACTGGGAACCGGACCTGCGCCCGCTCACCGGCCGCGACCCGCGCGTGCGCGACTACCTGGACGCGCAGCCGGACGTGGACGCCTACGCGCGCCAGGTCGCCGACTTCCTCGACACCTGGCTGCCGCGCCTGCGCAGCGACACCCGCGCCTACGTGACCGTGGCCTTCGGCTGCACTGGCGGCAAGCACCGCTCGGTATACCTGGCCGAGCGCATGGCCGCGCACGCACGGGCCCAGGGCTGGAACGAGGTGGCCACCTACCACCGCGAGCAGGACTGAGCCTGCCCTGCCCGCCCCTGTCGCCCGGAGCACGCACGCCGGGCGCGACGGATGCCATGGCCCTCTGTTAAGTTTCAGGGCATGGCATGTGGCATCCTCCTGATCACCCATCCCGGCGTCGGCAGTTCCCTGCTGTCCGTAGCCACGTCCCTGTTGCGCAACCTTCCGCTCAAGGCCGAGGCCTTCGAAGTGCCACTGGACGCGGACCCGGAACAGCTGCTGCCCGCCGCCTCTGCGGCGATGCGGCGGGTGGACGGTGGTGACGGCGTGCTGGTGCTGACCGACCTCTACGGCGCCAGCCCCAGCAACCTGGCCGCACGGGTGGCGCGACTGGGCACGCCGGTGCGCCGGGTTTCGGCGCTGAGTCTGCCCATGCTGCTGCGGGTCATGAACTATCCGGAACTGGGACTGGACCAACTGCCGGCCACCGCGGCGGCCGGCACCCGCAATGGAGCCATCATCGACGATGCTTGAACGTGAACTCACCGTCTCCAACCGCCTGGGCCTGCATGCCCGGGCCACCGCCAAGCTGGTGCAGGCGCTGGCGCCCTTCCGCTGCGCCGTGACCCTGCAGGCGAAGGGGCGCGAGGTCAACGCCAAGAGCATCATGGGCGTGATGCTGCTGGCCGCTCCGCAGGGCACCCCGGTGACCGTGCGCACCGACGGCGCCGATGAGGCGGAAGCCATGCAGGCGGTCGTGGACCTGTTCGAAAACCGGTTCGACGAGGACGCCTGAGCCATGCCCGGGCCGGCCCGCCCTGGCGCGCAGCCCTGGCCCATGCATCCGGGGGTTGGCGGATGAGGCATGCATTTTCCGGACACGGTGCTTCGCGCGGCCTGGCCCTCGGCCGGGCACGGGTGCGCCTGCCGCATGCGCTGGAAGTCACCGAGCAGCGCGTGCCGGCCACGCGGGTCAAGGCCGAGGCCGCGCGCCTGCACGAGGCGCTGGAAGCAACCCGTGCCGAGATGCGCGCGCTGCGCGAGAAACTGCAGGGTGCGCTTTCCAAGGAAGCGGTCGAGTTCGTCGACCTGCACGCCCTGCTGCTGGATGACCCGGAGCTGGTGCAGGCACTGGACGGCCTGATCCGCCAGGAACGCTATTCCGCCGGCTACGCCCTGCGCGTGCAGCGCGACCGCCTGGCCGCGGTGTTCCAGGCCATGGACGACGCCTACCTGCGCGCGCGCCTGGACGACCTGGACCACATCATCGGCCGGGTCAACGCGCACCTGCACCGGCACGACCCGCTGCCGCGCGGCACCGCCGGCGAGGTGCTGGTGTGCGAGAACGTCGCGCCTTCCGAGCTGGCCCAGCTGCAGGCCCAGGGCGTGGTCGCCATCGTCTCCGCGGCCGGCAGCCCGCTTTCGCACAGCGCCATCCTCGCACGCAGCCTGCACATGCCGCTGGTGGTGGGCGTGGCCGGGGTGCTGGCGCGGATCAACGACGGCGACGTGCTGATGGTCGACGGCGAGAGCGGCCAGCTGGTGCTGGATCCGGACCCCGGCGACCTGCGCCACTACCGCGAGCTGCAGCAGCGCGAACAGCGCGAGCGGCGCGGCCTGGAGCGCCTGCGCAGCAAGCCCACCCGCACCCTGGACGGGGTGGACATCGCGCTGTACGCCAACGCCGAATCGCGCGAGGACGTCGCCCGCGCGCACGCGCTGGGTGCGGCGGGCATCGGCCTGTACCGCACCGAGTTCCTGTTCCTGCAGGAGCAGCACGCGCCCGGCGAGGAGGAGCAGTTCATCGCCTACCGCGACGCGGTGCTGGCCATGGGCGGGCGCGCGGTGACCTTCCGCACCCTGGACCTGGGCGCGGACAAGGCCGACCGCGCCGGCCTGGCCCTGGCCAACGAGGACAATCCGGCGCTGGGCGTGCGCGGGGTGCGCCTGTCGCTGCTGTACGACGCGGTGTTCGACACCCAGCTGCGCGCGATCGTCCGCGCCTCCGCGTATGGCCCCGTACGGGTGCTGGTACCCATGGTCTCCTGCCGCGAAGAGATGCTGGTCGTGCGCCGGCGCCTGCGCCGCGCCGTGGCCGCGGTACGTCGCCAGGGCGTGGACGTGCGGGGACCGCCGCTGGGCGCGATGATCGAGGTCCCCGCGGCCGCCATCGGCGTGGCCGGGCTGGCCGATGCGGCGGACTTCCTGTCGATCGGCACCAATGACCTGGTGCAGTACCTGCTGGCGGTTGACCGCAACAACGACGCCCTCGGCGACCTCTACTCGCCACTGCACCCGGGCGTCGTGCGCCTGCTGGCGCACGTGATCCGCAGCGGCGCCGAATCGGGCACGCCTGTGGCCGTATGCGGCGAGATGGCCGGCGACCCGCGCCTGGCGCCGCTGCTGCTGGCGATGGGGCTGCGCGAGTTCAGCCTGCATCCGGCCGGACTGCTGGAGCTGCGCCGTGCGATCCGCCAGTGCGACCTGTCGCGCCTGCAGGCCGGCGTGGGGGGGGGGGGGGGGGGG
>JAEWAG010000310.1 GCA_023391775.1 Pseudomonadota bacterium
GCCGAGGTGTTCCACTTCGACGGCGACCGCGAGGCGGTACGCCGGCAGACCGTGGAGCAGGCCTTGCACGGCGTGGCGACGCTGCTGGACTGAGCGGATACGCGTGCTGGCGTCGACCCGGGGCAGCCGGCACTGGTATGCCCCGGGCATGACGCCCGCATCCGGTCCCGAAAGGCGCACCGCAGCGCGTGCGATCGCAGCGGCCTGTTGATTATCCCGCGTGGCCGGGCCGGCCGCGCCGGCCGGTTCAACCCTCCGGCCGGTATTCCAGCAGCTCGCCCGGCTGGCACTCCAGCACCCGGCAGATCGCCTCCAGGGTCGCGAAGCGCACGCCCTTGACGTGGCCCTGCTTGAGCAGCGAGAGGTTGGTCTCGCTGATGCCGATCGCGTCCGCCAGCTCCTTCGACTTCATCTTGCGCCGCGCCAGCATCACGTCGAGATTCACCACGATCGGCATCAGACGATGCTCCTGGCATCTTCCGCGGTCGCGGCAGCCAGCCGCATCACATGGGCCACGCTGTACAGGCACAGGCACGCGACCACGAACGCGTAACTGCCGGTGACGTCGAGCGTGAACTGCCGCTCGGCCCCGGGGCCCACCTCTTCCGCGATCGTCGCCAGCACCGTCCCGGCGATCTTGAGCACGGCATGCAGCGGCAGCGAGTGCGCCAGCCAGCGGAAGCCGTTGGCCACCGGCACGCTCAGGGCGTCGTGCCGGTACAGGCGATGGCCCAGGCGGCGCAGGGCAAGCAGCGGGGCCAGGTAGGCGAGGGTCCACACCAGGGCGGCCAGAGAGGCGAGGCATTTGCCAGGGGCTCCGAGGGTCCGGAGGACTTCCTGGTCCATGTCGCCGATCTCCCAGCGCAGTGCCTGCAGGCTCCAGTCTGGAACCCAGGGTGTCAGGGCCAACAGCGCCCCGACCAGCAGCGCGCCGAGGGTGCCGACCGAGGCCAGTGACATGAGGTGGTAACCGTGCCGGCGGATCTTCAGTTGGGGGTGCATCGCTCATTCCTTGAGCTGTGGTTTATGTGGAACATAAAGAAATTTATGATCAGGTCAAGTGGCGGCCGTACGCCAGCGGACGCGGATGTTGCCAATCGCTGGTATTAGCAGTATTACTACTAACCATGGACCTGACCGATACCCAGCAGTCGATCCTCCGCCTGATCGCCGAGCGCATCGAGGCCGAGGGCATGCCTCCGTCCCAGACCGAGATCGCCCGGGCTTTCGGCTTCAAGGGCGTGCGCGCCGCGCAGTACCACCTGGAAGCCCTGGAGGCTGCCGGGGCGATCGAGCGTGTGCCGGGGCGTGCACGCGGCATCCGCCTGCGCCAGGTGCCGGCCTCGCTGCAGCCCGACACGACCGCGCACGCCGCCGCCAGCGACGACGCCCTGCGCCTGCCGGTGCTGGGGCGGGTGGCAGCCGGCCTGCCGATCGGTGCCGATGTTCCCACCGACCTGGCCGAGAGCTTCCTGGTGCTGGACCGGGTGCTGTTCTCGCCGTCGCCGGACTATCTGCTCAAGGTGCAGGGCGATTCGATGCGCGACGAGGGCATCTTCGACGGCGACCTGATCGGCGTGCACCGCACCCGCGAGGCGAGGTCCGGGCAGATCGTGGTGGCGCGGGTGGATGACGAGATCACGGTCAAGCTGCTGAAGATCGGCAAGGACCGCATCCGGCTGCTGCCGCGCAATCCGGATTACGCCCCGATCGAGGTGCTGCCGGACCAGGATTTCGCCATCGAAGGGCTTTACTGCGGCCTGGTCCGCCCCAACCGATGAGCGCGCCGCGGGCCGGCTGCGGGTTTTCCGACCCGTGGGCGGGAACTCCGGCGATGGGCAGCGCCGGCGCCCGGCGCTAGCGTCGCCCAGGCCCGGATCGCGCAGTCGCAGCCTTTGCGACCGGGCATGGCCACACTACACGCACTCACTCACTGACACCCGAGGACACACCCAGATGGACGAGAACAAGAAGCGCGCCCTTTCGGCCGCCCTGAGCCAGATCGAGAAGCAGTTCGGCAAGGGCTCGGTGATGCGCATGGGCGACCGCGTGGTCGAGCCGGTGGAGGTCATCCCGACCGGTTCGCTGATGCTGGACATCGCCCTTGGCATCGGCGGCCTGCCCAAGGGCCGCGTGGTCGAGATCTACGGTCCGGAGTCCTCGGGCAAGACCACCCTGACCCTGCAGGCCATCGCCGAATGCCAGAAGCAGGGCGGCACCGCCGCCTTCATCGACGCCGAGCACGCGCTGGATCCGATCTACGCGGCCAAGCTGGGCGTGAACGTGGACGACCTGCTGCTGTCGCAGCCGGATACCGGCGAGCAGGCGCTGGAGATCGCCGACATGCTGGTGCGCTCGGGCTCTGTCGACATCCTGGTGGTGGACTCGGTGGCCGCGCTGACCCCGAAGGCCGAGATCGAGGGCGAGATGGGCGACCAGCTGCCCGGCCTGCAGGCCCGCCTGATGAGCCAGGCCCTGCGCAAGCTGACCGGCAACATCAAGCGCTCCAACACCCTGGTGATCTTCATCAACCAGCTGCGCCACAAGATCGGCGTGATGATGCCGGGCC
>JAEWAG010000311.1 GCA_023391775.1 Pseudomonadota bacterium
ACCTGGACCACCGCCAGCTCCGGCACCACCAGGGCCTGCCGCGGCGGCTGGAACAGGGCCACGTCCAGCAGCATGCCCGGGCGCAGCAGGCGCTCGGGGTTGTCGAACGCGGCGCGCACGGTGACCGCGCGGGTCTGCGGGTCGATCCGCGCCTCCACCGTCTCCACCCGGCCCTCGAAGGTCCGCCCCGGCCAGGCCGCGCCGCGGGCGCTGACCACCGCCCCCGGTGCCACCCTGGACAGGGTCGCCTCCGGCACCTGGAAATCCACGTACACCTGCGAAATGTCGTCGAGCGTGGCGATCACCGCATTGGGCGTCAGCAGCGCGCCGGGGCTGACCTGGCGGATGCCCAGCACCCCGGCAAACGGCGCCCGCACCTGGCGGTCGCCGATGTCCGAACGCATCTGCCGCACCCGCGCCACGGCGGCGTCGCGGGTCGCGCGCTGGGTATCCAGGCTGGCACGCGCCACCAGCTGCTGGCCGGCCAGGCTCTGCAGGCGCTGGAACTGCTGCTCGGCCTCGTCGGCGGCCGCCGGGGCCTCGGCCAGCGCGGCCTGCTGGGCATCCACCCGCAACGTCACCAGCGGTGTGCCGGCAGCCACTTCCTGTCCGCTCTGGAAGTGCACCTGCTCGACGATCTCGCTGACCTTGGCGGTCAGGGTGACCGATTCACGCGCCCGGGCCGTGCCCAGCGCCTGGACCGTGTCGCTCCATTCCCGGGGCTGGACCACGGTGGTGGTGACGGGGATCGCGCTGGACGCGGCCCGCGCCGTCGGCTCTTGGCGATCACACCCGGCCAGTACCAGCAGCCCGCAAAGGACCACTGCCGGAAATCGTGCCGCCATCGACTGCCTCGTTGCTGTTTTGCGGAAGCGGCCGAGTGTATCGGGCCGACGTGAACAGCTGTAGATGGACCGGTCAACGCTCCGTTCCGGGAACCACCCGGACGGGTCAGAGGTCCAACGCGGCCAGCACCTGGTCGACCATCGCCTCCGGCTCCTGGACGTCCGCGGCCAGGTGCACCTCCGGTCGCTGCGGGGCTTCGTAGGGCGAGTCGATGCCGGTGAAGTTCGGGATCAGGCCGGCGCGCGCCTTGCGGTACAGGCCCTTCACGTCACGCGCCTCGGCCACGTCCAGCGGCACGTCCACGAACACCTCCACGAACTCGCCCGGGGCGAAGCGCTCGCGCGCCATCTGCCGCTCGGCGCGGAACGGGGAGATGAAGCTGACCAGCACGATCAGGCCGGCGTCGGCCATCAGCCGGGCGACCTCGGCCACGCGGCGGATGTTCTCCACCCGGTCCTCGTCGGTGAAGCCGAGGTCGCGGTTGAGGCCATGGCGCACGTTGTCGCCGTCCAGCACGAAGGTGTGGTAGCCCATCGCATGCAGGCGCTTGTCCACCAGGTTGGCGACGGTGGACTTGCCGGCGCCGGACAGGCCGGTGAACCACAGCACCTTCGGCGCCTGCCCCTTGATCCGCGCACGCGCCGCCTTGTCCACGTCGATGTGCTGCCAGTGCACGTTGTCGGCACGGCGCAGGGCGAAGTCGATCGTACCGGCGGCGACGGTGTCGTTGCTCTGCCGGTCGATCAGGATGAAGCCCCCCAGGGTGCGGTTCTCGCCGTACGGCGTGAACGGGATGGGTTCCTCCAGGCTGAGGTTGCAGTAGCCGACCTCGTTGAGTTCCAGGCGCTTGCCGGCCAGGTGCTCCTGGGTGTTCACGTCGACCCGGTGCTTGATCTCGCTGACGCTGGCGGCCACCGTGCGGGTGCCGGCCTTCAGCCAGTAGGGGCGGCCCGGCAGCAGCGGGGCGTCGCTCATCCACAGCACGTGCGCGGCGAACTGGTCGGCCACCGCGGGCGGGTCGCCGGCGGCGGCGATCAGGTCGCCGCGGCTGACGTCGATCTCGTCGGCCAGGGTCAGGGTCACCGCCTGCCCGGCTTCGGCACGCTCCAGCGGCCCGTCCGGGCCCAGCACGCGGGCGATGGTCGAGCGTCGCGCCGAGGGCAGCACCACCACCGCATCGCCCGGACGCGCCACGCCGGCGGCAATGGTGCCGGCGAAACCGCGGAAATCCTGGTTGGGCCGGTTGACCCACTGCACCGGCAGGCGCAGTCCGCTGCGGGCCTGGCCGTCCTCCACCTGCACCGTCTCCAGGTGTTCCAGCAGCGCCGGACCGGAGTACCACGGCGTGTTCGCCGAGCGCTGCAGCAGGTTGTCGCCTTCCAGCGCCGACAGCGGGATCACCTGCACGTCGGCAATGCCCAGCTGCGCGGCCAGCGCGCGGTAACCGGCGGCGATCTCCTCGTAGACGGCCTGGTCATAGCCGACCAGGTCCATCTTGTTCACCGCCAGCACCACGTGGCGGATGCCCAGCAGCGAGACGATGTAGCTGTGCCGGCGGGTCTGGGCCAGCAGGCCCTTGCGCGCGTCCACCAGGACCACGGCCAGGTCGGCGGTGGAGGCGCCGGTGGCCATGTTGCGGGTGTACTGCTCGTGGCCGGGGCAGTCGGCGACGATGAACTTGCGCTTGTCCGTATCGAAATAGCGGTAGGCCACGTCGATGGTGATGCCCTGCTCGCGCTCGGCGGCCAGGCCATCCAGCAGCAGCGCGTAGTCGATGCGCTCGCCCTGGGTGCCGTGGCGGCGGCTGTCGGCCTCCAGCGCGGCCAGCTGGTCGTCGAACAGGCGCTTGCTCTCGTACAGCAGGCGCCCGATCAGGGTGCTCTTGCCATCGTCGACGCTGCCGCAGGTGATGAAGCGCAGCAGCGGCTTGGTCTCGTGCTGGCGCAGATAGGCGCTTACCGCGCTATCCGCGCCGTCATCGGTGATGGGCGATTCGTGGCTGGAAGAAGCAACGGCGGTGGCCTGCCCCTTCGAATGACCAATCGCGAATGACGAATCACTGCTGCCCATCAGAAATAACCCTCGAGCTTCTTCTTTTCCATCGACGCGGTCGGGTCGTGGTCGATCACCCGGCCCTGGCGCTCGGAACTGGTGGCCACCAGCATCTCGGCGATGATGTCCTCCAGGGTGGCCGCCTCGGATTCGATCGCCCCGGTCAGCGGATAGCAGCCGAGGGTGCGGAAGCGCACCTTGCGCAGCTGCGGCACCTCGCCCGGCTCCAGCGGCAGGCGGTCGTCGTCGACCATGATCAGGGCGCCGTCGCGTTCCACCACCGGCCGCTCGGCGGCGAAGTACAGCGGCACCACCGGGATCTTCTCGCGGTAGATGTAGAGCCACACATCCAGCTCGGTCCAGTTGGACAGCGGGAACACGCGCACGCTCTCGCCGGTGCGGATGCGGGCGTTGTACAGGCTCCACAGCTCCGGCCGCTGGCGCTTGGGGTCCCAGCGGTGGTGCTCGTTGCGGAAGGAGAACACGCGTTCCTTGGCGCGCGACTTCTCCTCGTCGCGCCGCGCGCCGCCGATGGCCGCGTCGAACTTCCACATGTCCAGCGCCTGCTTGAGGCCCTGGGTCTTCATCACGTCGGTGTGTACGGTGGCGCCGTGGCTGACCGGGCCGATGTCCTGGGCGATGCCGTCCGGGTTGATGTGCACCCGCAGCTCGACCCCGGTCTCGGCGGCGCGCCGGTCGCGGAAGGCGATCATCTCGCCGAACTTCCAGCGCGTGTCCACGTGCAGCAGGGGAATCGGCGGCGGCGCCGGGGCGAAGGCCTTGAGCAGCAGGTGCAGCAGCACAGAGCTGTCCTTGCCGACCGAGTACAGCATCACCGGGTTGCGGAACTCGGCGGCCACCTCGCGCAGGATGTGGATGCTCTCCGCTTCAAGGCGGTCGAGGTGGGACAGGCGGTGGGCGAGGCTCATCGTATTCCGGGGACAGGAGTGGCCGGCCGCGCGGCACGGCTGCAAGTGCCATACCGCGTCGCATGGCGTCGGGCGGAGCGCCGGGGAGGCGCAGTATCCGTGCCCGGGACGCGGCATCTGAAATAAGCGGCGAGCATAAGCCAATAACCACAAGCCGTTTCAGATGCGCGAGGAGGCTACCTACCATCTGTCCTCCGTCGAGCTGCGACGTCGTCTCCAGGCCCCCGCAATGACCGCTGCGTCCCCCGCCCTCCCCCCCAGCCCGCTCGACGAGGGCCGCAAGGTCCTGCTCGCCCGGCTGGTCGAAGGCCTGGACGCGCCGTCGCTGTGGTGGCTGTCCGGCTATACCGCCGGCCTGGCCCAGGGCCATGCCGCACCGCACCTGGCCGTGCTTCCCGGCGGCGGGCCCGCGCTGGCCGCCCAGGCCGGGCAGCGCCTGACCGTGCTGTATGGCAGCCAGACCGGCAACGCCCGGCGCGAGGCGGAGAAGATCGCCCAGGC
>JAEWAG010000312.1 GCA_023391775.1 Pseudomonadota bacterium
CGGCAAAGCCCGCCTGCCGCAGCGGTCCCACCCAGGGCCGGCAGCGCAGGCCGAAGCTGGACCAGCCATGGGCGAACAGCACCCACGGCTGGGTCGCCGGGTCGCCCCAGGTGTAGGTGGTGAGCGCCTGCCCTCGACTCTCGACCTGGCCGACCCGGGCATCCCCGCACTCGGCCTCACGCGCGCGGCGGTGCGAGCTGCGCTGCGGGGTGGCGAACAGGCGCGAGGCGTGGCGCACGGTCGGCCCCGGCATCACCCAGCTGCCCAGGGTGAAACCCCAGCGCAGCCACACCGGCACCGCCGGCTTGCGAACGATCGTGCTTTTTTGCGGCGAAGGAGACGGGATTGAGGCCATGGCGGAGAGCTCCGGATCAGCGGAGTGGGGAAGTGCCGGCGTCGCCGGCGCGGTAACGGTCGAACAGCGCCCGCACTGCCTGCCGCGCCAGCTGCGGGGCGGCGTCGGGCTGGTGCAGGCGCTGGTGGTGCAGGCTGTACATCAGGCCGTGCAGCTCGAAAGACAGCAGCGCGGGATCGGCATCCGCGCGCAGGTGCCCCTGCTCCACCGCCAGGGCGATGGCGCGATCCAGCATCTGCTGCCAGCGCTGCAGCAGGCCGGCGACGTGGTCGCGCATCGGGCCGGGGCGACCGTCGTACTCGATGGCCGCTCCCAGGAACACGCAGCCCTCGGGATGGGCGAGGATCCAGTCGATCCAGGCATCAGCGATGGCCTGCAGCCGCGGCAGGCCGCGCGGCTGCTTCAGCGCCGCGCCCATCACCTGCTCGCCGAACCCGGTTGCCGCCCAGTCCAGCGTCTGCCGCACCAGGTCCTCGCGCGAGCCGAAGTGGGCGAACACGCCGCTCTTGGACATGCCCGCGGCCGTGGCCAGTTCGCCGATGGTCACGCCCTCCAGGCCGACCTTGCCGGCCAGTTCACAGGCGCGGCCCAGCAGCATGCTGCGCGTGCTCGCACCCTTGCCGGTGGCGGGAGTCGGAAGATCCATGCCGACAAAATAGCACGACCGTTCGATCACGCAACCTACCCGGACCCGGCCGTCTTCGCAGGCCACCCGCGGGCTGGGGTTAGAATGGCGCCGCGACGCTCGCCCCTACGCCCGGCCAACGTCGCTTTTTTGTTTGTGGCGTTTCCGGAAGGCCCCTGCCGGCCGGAATCCATGCGCGACCCGAAGCGGAGCCCGCCCATGCTGTTCGAAACACTTGCCACCTCCGGTCATGAGCAGGTGGTGTTCTGCAACAACCCCGAGATCGGCCTGAAGGCCATCATCGCCATCCACAACACCGTGCTCGGCCCCGCGCTGGGCGGCGTGCGCATGCGCCCCTATGCCGACGAGGCTGATGCGGTGCGCGACGTGCTGCGGCTCAGCCGCACCATGACCTACAAGAACGCGCTGGCGGGGCTGAACGTCGGTGGCGGCAAGGCGGTGATCATCGGCGACCCGCGGGCGGACAAGTCCGAGGCGCTGTTCCGGGCCTTCGGCCGCTACGTGGACGCACTGGGCGGGCGCTACATCACCGCCGAGGACGTGGGCACCGACGTCAACGACATGGAGCTGGTGTACCTGGAGACCGAATACGTCACCGGCGTGCACCAGGTGCACGGCGGCTCCGGCGATCCCGCCCCGTTCACCGCCTACGGCACCCTGCAGGCGCTGATGGCCTGCCTGCAGCGCAAGCTGGGCCATGAGGAAATCAGCCGCACCAGCATCGCGGTGCAGGGCCTGGGCCATATCGGGATGGAGCTGGTGAAGCTGCTGCGCGAGCGTGGCGCCCGGCTCCATGTCACCGACCTGGACCCGGCCAAGGTGCAGCGTGCGGTGGCCGAGTACGGCGTGGAAGCCGTCGCCGCCGACGAGATCTACGACGTGGCGGCCGATGTGTTCGCCCCGTGCGCGATGGAAGGCGCCATCGGCATGGAGACGCTGGACCGGTTGAAGGCGAAGATCATCTGCGGCTCGGCCAACAACCAGCTGGCCAGCCATGCGGTGGGCGACGAGCTGCACCGCCGCGGCGTGCTGTTCGCACCGGATTACGCGGTCAATGCCGGCGGCGTCATGAACGTGTCGCTGGAGATCGACGGCTACAACCGCGAGCGGGCCATGCGCCTGATCCGCAGCATCTACCACAACGTCTCGCGCATCTTCGACCTGTCCGAGCGCGAGGGCATCAGCCCGCAGTACGCCGCCGACCGCATCGCCGAGGCGCGCCTGGCGTCGATCGGCCGGCTCAAGCTGCCGATGGGGCGCTCCACCCCGCGCATGGGGCATCTGCGCGGCGAGCAGCACTGAGGCAATACGGCCCGGAACGCGCGGGCCTTGCACGAGCAGCCCCCAGGCGGAGGCCCGGCGATGTCCGGGCCTTTGTCTTGTGCGGTGCCAGGACGGGGGTGATTGATCCCGCCCATGCGGCATCGCTCTGATCGGAGCGGCGTCAGGGGCCGGTCACGGATCACGTAGCCCGGGCAAGTGCAGCGCACCCGGGACCGACACAGCCGCACCCGGGGGCGCGATCCCGGATGCGGCCTGCGGCCTGGTCCGGGCTACGACGGAGTGCGCGCGAGTGACACGGCTGCCGTGCCTCCTCGGCCAAACCCATGCCCCCGCCCCTGCCCGGCTGCGATTGTTGCGTCCGCACATGACGCCGGAGCGTCCCGCACTACACTAGGTTCAAATGAAACCATCCGGGAGAGGCGTGCATGCAGGCGTTCCAGCTGGGAGAGGACATCGACGCGCTGCGTGAGGCCGTGCAGCGCTTCGCCGAGGCGGAAATCGCGCCGCGCGCGGAGCAGATCGACCATGAAAACGCCTTCCCCCAGGACCTGTGGCCCAAGCTGGGCGAGCTCGGCCTGCTGGGCATGACCGTGGACCCGGAATTCGGTGGCAGTGGCATGGGCTACCTCGCCCACCTGGTGGCGATGGAGGAGATCTCCCGCGCGTCCGGCTCGGTGGGGCTGAGCTACGGCGCGCACTCCAACCTGTGCGTGTCCAACCTGTTCCTAAACGGCAACGACGCCCAGCGCCGCAAGTACCTGCCGAAGCTGTGCAGCGGGCAGTGGAAGGGTGCGCTGGCGATGAGCGAGCCGGGTGCCGGCTCGGACGTGGTCGGCTCGATGCGCTGCAGCGCCGAGCTGCGCGACGGCGTGTGGGTGGCCAATGGCAGCAAGATGTGGATCACCAACGGCCCGGAAGCCGACGTGCTGCTGGTGTACATGCGCACCGCGGGCAAGGAGGCCGGCAGCCGCTGCATGACCGCCTTCATCGTCGAGCGTGGCATGCCCGGGTTCTCCACCGCGCAGAAGCTGGACAAGCTGGGCATGCGCGGCTCCAACACCTGCGAACTGGTGTTCCGCGATTGCGAGATCCCCGCCGAGAACGTGCTGGGTGAGGTCAACCAGGGCGTGCGCGTGCTGATGAGCGGCCTGGATACCGAGCGCCTGGTGCTGACCGGTGGCCCGATCGGGCTGATGCAGTCGGCGGTGGACATCGCCCTGCCCTACGTGCGCGAGCGCCGCCAGTTCGACGCGGCGATCGGCACCTTCGGCCTGATGCAGGGCAAGCTGGCCGACATGTACACCGCGCTGCAGTCCAGCCGCGCCTTCGCCTACCAGGTGGCCCGCGACTTTGACGAAGGCCGGCGCTCGCGCGCCGCGGCGGCCGGCTGCCTGCTGCATGCATCCGAAGCCGCGGTGCAGGTCGCGCTGGAGGCGATCCAGTCGCTGGGCGGCAACGGCTATATCAACGAGTACGCCACCGGCCGCATCCTGCGCGATGCCAAGCTCTATGCGATTGGTGCGGGCACCAACGAGATCCGGCGCATGCTGATCGGACGCGAGCTGTTCGACGGCCGCGGCTGAAGACGGGCCGTTAACTGCCGGGGGTGGGGGGCGCCGTTGGAGCCCCCCC